>JAICRS010000334.1 GCA_025966335.1 Nocardioidaceae bacterium | reverse complement strand
TGCTCGTGCTGATGACCCGGGCGCTGCGGGCGTTCGGCATCATCAGCGACTACAAGCCGCGCCGCGCTGCTGCCCGCCGCCGCGACTGAGCGTCACCCGAACGTTCCGCGTCCCTCGCCGTCGTTGCGGGACAGCTCGCGGAGCAGATCGAGATCGCACTCCCACATCTCGAGCATCTGCTGGTCGGCCGGGTCGGGATCCTCGAGGTCGGAGCCGCTCAGAAAGGTCAGGCAGTAGAGCTTGTCGCTGTCCGCCTTCTGCTCCTGCGCAATCACGAAGCTGCCGACCGCCGACGCGGCGGTGACCAGGAGCAGGACCACGACCGCGATCCGGAACGCCTGCAGCGACAGGAGCTGCCGAGGTTCGTCGTCGCTGCGTGCACCGTCGTCGGGCCCCAGGTACTCGTGCGCGTCGCTCATGTACGTCCCTGTCCCTTGGAAGCCGCAGTCACCAGCGCGTCGTACCGCTCCTCGATGCCCTCGCGGTCCGCCTCGCTCGGCACCGACGCGCGCGCGGCCTCCATGACCAGCCGGCCCTCGGTGAGCAATGGCTGCATCCGGTCCGGCCTGGTCACGCAGCCGGCGATCCGGGTGAGCGCTTCCAGGAGGTGGACATAGACCGGCGCGTGGAAGTCCGCGCACTGCCGCACCTGGTCGAACGCGACGCCGATCAGCCGCCCGAACGTGACCGGGTCGCCGATCACCACGCGCACCGCACCGTCGGGATCCGCCAACGCCCGCGGCGGGAAGGTGCGGCCGGCGACCTCGCACAGCCCGACGCTCATCTCGTCGACGCAGGTGGAGGCGGTGAACGGGTCGTTGATGCCCGGCGACAGCGAACGCACCGCGACCTCGGCGAGCTGCCGGATCGGGAACTCAACGTCCTGCACCGGGGTGCGCCGCGAACCGGTGACCAGGGCGGCCGCGATGTCCGCCGCGAGCTCGTCGGTCACGCGCGCCGCCGGCCAGGCATGCGCGAGCGTGGAGGACGGTACGACGAAGCGGCCTGGTCGGACCTCGATCCGGATCTGCAGATCGTGCTCGCAGGCGAGGGCCACCAAGCCTTCGAGATCGAGGATCTGCACGTAGCCACTGGTCAACGCCTCGACCCGACGCGCATCACCGGTATCGGGTAGGTCGGGCGGCGTCGACTCCTTGACGTCCTCGAGGTGGTCGGCGTCCGGGAACAGGTGGTGGATGCCGTTGCGGAGCTCGCCGCCGATCGAGGCGACCAGGCTCGGCGCTTGGATCGACATCGAAACGTGGTGGATGAAGTAGATCAGCACCGACAGGCCGGCGATCGCCAGCGCCACGGCGACGGTGACGCCGACGTCGGGCACGCTCTCGGGCTGGTCGGTGCGGATGGTGCGCAGCACGAGCAGGCAGTAGAGGAAGGTTGCGATGAACGTGCCCAGCGTCAGCTGGTTGCCGCGGTCGCGGGTGAACCGCTCGAGCAGGCGGGGTCCGAACTGGCTGGAGGCGAGGGTCAGCGCCACGATCGTGATCGAGAAGACCACGCCAGCGACGGTGATCATCGACGCCGCGATCGTGCCGAGCACCTCGCGGGCTCCGTCCGGGCCGCCGGAGTAGACGATCGTGTGCAGACCCGGGACCGTCTTCAGGTCCTCGTCGCTGAGGTGGTCATCCAGGGTGAGCATGACCACCGCCAGCCCGACCGAGCCGAGCGTCATCACCGCGGGGGTGAACCAGAAGCTGTTGCGCAGCTGGTCGCGGAGGAAGCTGAATCGTGCTTGCATACTGCTCCCTCCCGTCGATGCACGACGGTTGCCCGGTTCGTCGTACGCAACCTACCGGTCGTGGTCGCTCGTCCGGCGCGTCGTTGACAGCCGCGTGGGACGGGAGCAGCATCGGCTCACCGGCGCAGGGAGATGCGGATGTCTGTCGACAACTTGGTCGGTTCCCGCCGCCAGCCGCGGGAAAGGGTGCTCGACCGAGAGGTCGCCATGCGGCTCGCGGCGACGGAGTACGAGCGGGTTTCGCTCCTGCTCGAGAGGCTGCTGCCCGAGCACTGGGCGTTGCCGACCGACTGCCCGGGGTGGGACGTGCGGGCGATGGCCGGGCACATCCTCGGCATGGCGGAGATGGTCGCCGGCCTGCCGGAGATGCTCCGGCAGCAAACACTCGCCGGCAGGGCGGCGAAGCGGTCCGGTGCGCCGCTGATCGACGAGCTCACCGCACTGCAGGTGGCCAAGAACGCCCACCTCAGCAACGCCGAGCTGATCGGACGAATGCGCGTGATCGGACCGCGGGCCGCGAAGTTCCGCAACCGGTTCCTCGGGCTGGTTCAGAACCGGCGCATGCCGGAGGCGCAGGCGATGGACGGCGTCGAGGAATGGTGGACGTTCGGGTACCTGTTCGACGTGGTGCTGAC
>JAICRS010000057.1 GCA_025966335.1 Nocardioidaceae bacterium | reverse complement strand
CGGCGGCGATCAACGCATCCGTGGGCGGTCCGGTTATCAGTACGCCAGCGGGGACACCGCGGACACGGTCGACCCGGCGCGGGCCGGCCGGCTGCACATCCTGGAGTGCCAGCGGCTGATCCGGTTCATGCCGAAGATCGTGATCTGCGTCGTGCCCGGCTGGGCCGCGGGTGGCGGGCACTCCCTCCATGTGGTCTCCGACCTGACCCTGGCCTCGGCCGAGCACGCCCGGTTCAAGCAGACCGATGCCGATGTCGGCTCCTTCGACGGTGGCTTCGGGTCGGCGTACCTGGCCCGGCAGGTGGGTCAGAAGTTCGCCCGCGAGATCTTCTTCCTCGGTGAGGACTACACCGCCGAGGACGCGCACCGGATGGGGATGGTCAACAAGGTGGTGCCGCACGCCGACCTGGAGAAGGTCGCGCTGGAGTGGGGACGCAAGATCAACGGCAAGTCACCGACCGCGCAGCGGATGCTGAAGTACTCCTTCAACCTGATCGACGACGGGTTGGTCGGCCAGCAGCTGTTCGCCGGCGAGACGACCCGGCTGGCCTACATGACCGACGAGGCGGTCGAGGGCCGCGACTCGTTCCTGGAGAAGCGCGACCCGGACTGGTCCGCCTTCCCCTGGTACTACTGAGCGATGACGCCCGAGGAGCCGAGGACCCGCTGGGAGGAGCTGACCGGCGGAACGTCCGGCGCCGACTACGCCGCCCGGTTCGAGCGACTGGCCGCAACCGGCAAGGACATGCACGGCGAGGCCACGCTCTGCGCCTCGCTGCTGCCGCCGGGTGGCCGGGTCCTCGACGCCGGCTGCGGCACCGGCCGGGTCGCGATCCGGCTCGCCGAGCTCGGCTTCGACTGTGTCGGCGTGGACGTCGACGACTCGATGCTGGCCGTCGCCCGGACGACCGCCCCGAGCATCCCGTGGCTGCGCGCCGACCTCTCCGCGATCACGCCTGTCGACGTCGGTGAACCGTTCGACCTCGTGGTGCTCGCGGGCAACGTCATCCCGTTGCTGGCCACGGGCAGCCTGCCCAGGACGGTCGCCGCGCTCGCCGTACTCCTTCGCCCGGGTGGCCTGCTGGTCGCCGGCTTCGGCCTCGACGCCGCGCATCTCCCGGCCGGCTGCCCGGGAACGCCGCTCGAGGAGTACGACGAAGCGTGCACCCGCAGTGGGCTGGTCCGGGCCGACCGGTTCTCGACCTGGGACCGGCAGCCGTTCACCGAGGCCGGCGGCTACGCGGTCTCCGTGCACCGCAACTGAACGCAGGACCACCCGAAATCTGGCCTACCGGGATCTGGTCGCGGCCGGCTCGGCCGGATCACACTGCGAGCATGGACGACTACGACTTCTCGGGCCTGCGTGCGACCTTCATCAACTGCACGCTGAAACGCTCGCCCGAGGTGAGCAACACCCAAGGTCTGGTCGACGCCAGCGCCGGGATCATGAGCAAGCGCGGCGTCGACGTGGAGGTCATCCGCGCCGTCGACCACGACATCGCCACGGGCGTCTACCCGGACATGCGGGAGCACGGCTGGGCCACCGACGCCTGGCCGGAGATCTACCCGCGGGTGATGGCCAGCGACATCCTGGTCATCGCCGGCCCGATCTGGCTCGGCGACAACTCGAGCATCACCAAGCAGGTGATCGAACGCCTCTACGCGCTGTCGGGGATGCTCAACGACAAGGGGCAGTACGCCTTCTACGGCCGCGTGGCCGGTGCGCTGATCACGGGCAACGAGGACGGCATCAAGCACTGCACCCAGAACATCCTCTACAGCCTGCAGCACATCGGTTACGCGATCCCGCCCCAGGCGGACGCCGGCTGGATCGGCGAGGCGGGGCCGGGACCGTCGTACCTCGACCCGGGAAGCGGCGGACCGGACAACGACTTCACCAACCGGAACACGACGTTCATGACGTGGAACCTGATGCACCTGGCGCAGATGCTGCGGAACGCCGGCGGGTTCCCGGCCTACGGCAACCAGCGGTCGGAGTGGGACGCGGGCGCCCGGTTCGACTACCAGAACCCGGAGTACCGATGAAGACACACCTTTGAGGTTGCTCACAAACTCCGGCGGACCGAACAGGAGTGCTCTAGTTTCACAAGCGTGAGGATCGCAGTAGCGAAGGAAGTCCGCGACGGTGAGAGCCGCGTGGCGATGGTGCCCGAGCTGGTCGGCAAGCTGACCGCCCTCGGCTACGAGGTCGTGGTCGAAACCGGCGCGGGGGCGGGGGCGCTGCACTCCGACGAGGACTACGTGGCCGCCGGCGCGACGGTCTCCGAGCAGGCCCTGGACGACGCCGCGGTGATCGTGTCGGTGCAGCCGCTGGAGGTGCCGGCCGTGCGCAGGCTTCGAGCGGGGACCGCCACCGTCTCGTTCCTGCCTACCGGGCAGTCGCTGGACCTGGTGGCCGACCTGCGGGATTGCGGGATCACCGCGTTCGCGATGGAGCTGGTGCCGCGGATCTCCCGGGCGCAGTCGATGGACGCGTTGTCGTCGCAGTCGCTGGTGTCGGGGTACCGCTGCGCGATCGTCGCCGCCGGCTTGCTGCGCCGGTTCTTCCCGTTGAACATGACCGCCGCGGGCACGGTGCCGCCGGCGGAGGTGGTGGTCCTCGGGGCCGGGGTCGCGGGCCTGCAGGCGATCGCGACGTCGAAGCGGCTGGGCGCGGTGGTGAAGGCGTACGACGTGCGTGCGGCCGCCGCGGAGGAGATCCGGTCGATGGGTGCTCAGGCGATCGAGCTGGACCTCGAGACACTGGAGGGGGCAGGGGGCTATGCGCGCGAGATGACCGCGGACCGGGCACAGCGGCAGCGGGAGCTGCTGGCGCCGTACATCGCGAGCGCCGACGCCCTGATCACCACCGCCGCGGTGCCCGGTCGGCAGGCGCCGATGCTGGTGACCCGGGAGATGGTGGAGCAGATGAGCCCGGGATCGGTGGTCGTCGACCTCGCTGCAGAGTCCGGCGGCAACGTCGAGGGCTCCCGCCCGGGCGAGGTGGTCCGGGTCGGCAACGCGCAGGTCTGGGGCGGGGCGAACGTGCCGTCCCAGATGCCGGGGCCGGCGAGCCGGCTGTATGCCCAGAACATCGTCAACCTGGTCACGCTGATGACCCACGAGGGCGCGTTCGCCCCGGACTTCGAGGACGAGATCGTGACCGGTTCCTGCGTCACCCACGACGGACGGGTCCTCCACGGACCGACGTTGGCTCTGCTGGGAGGCACACCATGAGCGAGCCCATCGTCTGGCTGACGATCTTCACCCTCAGTGTGTTCGTCGGCATCGAGGTGATCTCCAAGGTCTCCTCGACCCTGCACACCCCGCTGATGTCGGGTGCCAACGCGATCCACGGGATCATCCTGCTCGGCGCGATCCTGGTCACCGGCTACGCGGAGTCCATGGTCGCGCTGGTGGTCGGTCTGGTCGCGGTAGTGCTGGCCACGGTCAACATGGTCGGCGGCTTCGTGGTGACCGACCGGATGCTGCAGATGTTCCGGCCGCGACGGCCGGTAGCCAAGGCCGACCAGGACGGAGCACCCCGATGATCGACACTCCGGTCTGGGTGCAGGTCGTCTACCTGGTCGCGGCGGTCTGCTTCATCCTCGCGCTGAAGGGGCTGTCCTCGCCGAAGCACGCCCGCGCCGGCAACCTGCTCGGTGCCGTCGGTGCGGTGATGGCCTGCGTGGTGGTGTTCTTCTACGCCGAGCTGGACCACCTGGTACCGATCCTGGTCGCGATCGCGGTCGGCACGGTGGTCGGCGTGGTCGGCGCGCAGCGGGTGCAGATGACCCAGATGCCGCAGCTGGTCGCGCTCTTCAACGGCGTCGGCGGTGGTGCGGCGGCCCTGGTCGCGCTGCTCGAGCTCGCCGACATGGTCGAGGGCGACCACGGGGAGTTCGCGCTGGCGGCGACCGCGTTCACGATCGTGGTCGGCTCGGTCTCGTTCGCCGGGTCGATGGTCACGTTCGCGAAGCTGCAGGAGCTGATGACCTCGCGGCCGGTGCTGTTCCCCGGCCTCCCGGTCCTGTTCGGCGGCGGTCTCCTGGTCGCGGTCGCGCTGTCGGTGATGACGGTGACCAGCACCGCGGTGTGGATCGGGATCGTGCTGGCCCTGGTCGGTCTGCTGCTCGGGGTGCTCCTGGTGCTGCCGGTCGGCGGCGCGGACGTGCCGATCGTGATCTCGCTGCTCAACGCGTTCACCGGCCTGACCGTTGCCGCCGGTGGGTACGTGCTCGGCAACACGGTGCTGCTGGTGGCCGGGACGCTGGTCGGGGCGAGCGGTACCTTCCTGACCAAGCTGATGGCGGCCGCGATGGGCCGCTCGGTCGGCAACATCCTTTTCGGGGCACTCAAGGGTGGCTCCACGCTGGGCGCGGGCGAAGCCTCGGACCGGCCGGTGCGCTCCGGTGGACCCGAGGACGTCGCGATCCTGCTCGGCTACGCGCACAAGGTGATCATCGTGCCCGGCTACGGTCTGGCGGTCGCGCAGGCGCAGCACACCCTGCGTGAGCTGGTCGACGTCCTCGGCGAACGAGGCATCGCCGTCGACTACGCGATCCACCCGGTCGCCGGCCGGATGCCCGGCCACATGAACGTGCTGCTCGCCGAGGCGCAGGTGCCGTACGACCAGCTCAAGGAGATGGACGACATCAACGGCGACTTCAGGCAGACCGACGTGGTGCTCGTCGTCGGCGCCAACGACGTCGTCAACCCGGCCGCCAAGACCTCGCCGGGGGCACCGATCTACGGGATGCCGATCCTCAACGCCGACGAGGCGCAGCAGATCGTGTTCATGAAGCGGTCGATGCGGCCGGGCTTCGCCGGGATCGAGAACGAGCTGCTGTTCGACCCGAAGACCACCCTGCTGTTCGGTGACGCGAAGGACTCGCTGGGCAAGCTGCTCAGCGCGGTGAAAGCGCTATGACACAGCCCACGCGCCCGGTGTAACTCGGTGTGACATCTTTTGTCCGCCTCCGGGTAGAGTGCGCGGCGGGGAGGGCTCAACCGGTTCGCCATCGATGGCTGGAGGTCATTGCAATGGAGGATGGACACAAGTACGACGCACCGGAGCCCGAGGAAGAGACCAGGAACAAGGGCATCGGCTACGCCGTGCTCGGGATCCTGGTCGTCGTGATCATGGTGCTCATCGCGACCGGGACGGTGCAGATCTTCGACATGTGATCAGCCGACGATGCCGTACAGCCGGTCACCGGCGTCGCCCAGACCCGGGACGATGTAGCCCTTCTCGTTCAGGCGCTCGTCCATGCCCGCGGTCACCACGGTGATCGGGACGCCGAGCCCGTCGAGCTCCTTCTCGACCCGCTCGCAACCCTCGGGAGCGGTCAGCAGGCAGATCGCGGTGATGTGGTCCGCGCCGCGGTCGACCAGGAACCGGATCGCCGCCGCGAGCGTGCCACCGGTGGCCAGCATCGGGTCGAGCACGTAGCACTGCCGGCCGGACAGGTCGTCGGGCAGCCGCTCGGCGTACGTCGAAGCCTCCAACGTCTCCTCGTTGCGGACCATGCCGAGGAACCCGACCTCGGCGGTCGGCAGCAGCCGCATCATCCCGTCGAGCATCCCGAGCCCCGCCCGCAGGATCGGCACCACCAGCGGCTTCGGGGAGGCCAGCTTGATGCCCGACGCCTCGGCGACCGGCGTCTGCACACTGACCTGTTCCACCCGCACGTCGCGGGTCGCCTCGTAGGCCAGCAACGTCACCAGCTCGTCGGCGAGCCGCCGGAACGTCGGCGAGTCCGTGCGCTGGTCCCGGAGTGTGGTCAGCTTGTGGGCGATCAGCGGGTGGTCGGCAACGTGAATGCGCATGGCGTCAACCTAAGCGATCGAGCATGGCTGGTGCCATCGCGGGCACTCTGTCACCATCGTGCTTGGTGCACGTGCCGAGGGCAACAACAGCAGACACCATTGCGTGACCGACCAGGGAGGACAGCATGTCTGACCAGTCCGAAGCGAACGCCGAAGGCGTCGACTTCGCACTCGTTGCGTACCGGGAAGAGGGCGTCTGGCAGGTCGAGCAGCTCGCCGACGACCAGATCGAGGACATCGAGCACCTCTCCCAGGAGCTACGTCGCTGGCCCGGCGACGGCGGCTCGCTCGGGCTGGTGTCGGTCGACGAGGACTTCTTCCTGCTGGTGCGCGTGCTGGGCGCCCGGACCCAGGTGCTGCTCTCCGACGTCACCGCCGCCACCGACTGGCCGATCGCCCGGTCGGCGGTGGACCACCTCGAGCTGCCGGTGCCCGACGACGAGGACGAGCAGCTCCCGGCCGGTGACCTCGACATCGTCGCCGACCTCGGCATGGCCGCGATGGACATGGGCGCGTTGCTCGACGACTACGAGCTCTACCCCGACGAGATGCTCGGGGACATCGCCGGCAGGCTCGGCTTCCGGCGCCAGTTCGACGAGGCGGCCGGGGTCCCCACGCCCTGATGGCCGGGTACGACGCCTGGGTCGCTCCGATGCGGTCGGCCCTCGACGAGGCACGGGCTGCCGTTGCCACCGGTGACGTCCCGATCGGTGCCGTCGTGCTCGACCCCGACGGAACCGTGATCGGCCTCGGCCGCAACGAGCGTGAGGCCGACGGCGACCCCACCGCGCACGCCGAGATCGTCGCCCTCCGCGCCGCCGCCCGCAGCAGGGGCGGATGGCGGCTCGACGGCTGCACGCTGGTCGTCACGCTCGAGCCCTGCACGATGTGCGCCGGCGCGATCGTGCTGTCCCGGGTGGACCGGCTGGTCTACGGCGCCTACGACGACAAGGCCGGCGCCGTCGGGTCGTTGTGGGACGTGGTCCGCGACCGCCGGCTCAACCACCGGCCCGAGGTCGTCGCCGGCGTGCTCGCCGATGAGTGCACGTTCTTGCTGCAGGAGTTCTTCGCCACGCACCGGGTCCGCGACTGAGGCTGCCTCGCGGGATCGGCTCGATTTCTGCCAGACCGGGCGGTTCTAGTACCCTCGTCGGCGGTGGCGTGTCCGAGCGGCCTAAGGAGCACGCCTCGAAAGCGTGTGAGGTTTCACGACCTCCGTGGGTTCAAATCCCACCGCCACCGCCAGCCAGCCAGCTGAAACAGGTGACTTGCCTGCGGACGCGAAGGCGCAGGACACCGCCGTCTCGGCTCTATGGAGGAGCTGAGGCGGCGGTTCGTCGTCATGGTCCTGGCCCGTCGAGGCGAAGACGGCGCGACCAAGTTCGGCATCGACCCCGCGATGTGGCCGACGCTCGCGGTTGCTTTGTCCTGCGTGGCGGTGGTGGTGGTTGCGCTGGCCTTCGCCGTGTGGGCGGTGTCGGCCGGAGTGGCCCTGCACGCGGCTCGGCGGCGGCGTCAGGCGACAGAAACGTCGTGACCCGGCCGGCCCGCTCACGGGGAATAGCCGGCCTTCCTCCGCGTCATCGCGGACAGGGTGTTGTCGAACCAGGGGCCACGGGAGCAGACTGGGACCACGAGCGTCTGTGGAGCTGATCGACATGAGCATGAGCCGCACACCCGACGTGATGCCCGTCCTGTCTCGGGGCAAGCACCGCAACCCGCGCAAGGGCGCCTGCTTCATGGAGCTGGCCGCGTACCTTGCCGGTGAACGGTGGTCGGACCATCCCGACTGCACGCATCCGGTTCTCGCGAAGCTGGCCCGTGAGGTGAACGACCACGTCGACGACTACGGCCGACAGCGGATCGCGCCGCTGATCCCCGACGTGATCGGGCTCAACGGCGACGACCCCCGCGTCTCCGCCTGGATCGCCCGGGACGCCGCGCTCGCCGCTCTCCCGGTCGCCGCCGCCGAACGGCAGGGTGTCGCCGCGGTCGGGGTGCTGCGGTGCGAGCACGTCCTGAACGAGCTTGAGGGACGCCGGAGCCGCGACCTGTCACCGAGAACCCGCGAGGCGCTGGCCGAGGTGCCGCACGCGGCGGAGTGGGCACGCCGGTTCTCCGGGATGGGGTGGGGCAACCTGCGCAGCTTCCAGCGCCGCAGCGCCCCGGCGATCGTGCACTCGGCGGTCGTCGGCATCGCGAGCTCCTGCACCAGCGACCCGGACGCGCTGCTCGTCGACCTGCTCACCTCGAGCATCCACAACTGTCGGACCTGGCTCCATGCGGCGCCACCGGTCGGGGTCGACGAAGCCCAGTGGCGTGAGGTCTGTGCGCTGACCGCGCGCTAGGAGTGGACGGCACCGTCGCCGCGGGCTTCGAGCTGGTCGCGGACACCTTCGCCGCGGTGCTGGAGGAGCAGAGCGCCGTCAACGACGGTCACGGGACCGGAGCCGCCCTTGCCGTGTGGCACGACGGTCGCTGGGTCCTCGATGTCTGGGGTGGCTGGGCCGACGTACCGCGCACCCGACGATGGGAACGCGACACCATCGCGATGCCGTACTCGGTGACCAAGCCGTTCGCGGCGGTGTGCGCGTTGGTGCTCGCCGACCGGGGGCGGATCGACCTCGACGAGCCACTGACCAGCTACTGGCCGGAGCTGACCGCGGCCACCACGATGCGACAGGTGCTCTCGCACCGCTCCGGGATCGTGGTGCTCGACGAGGACGCACCGGTGGAGGCCTTCTACGACTGGGACCTGATGTGCGGGCTGCTCGCAGGGCAGCAACCGGCCTGGGAGCCGGGTACGGCGCACGGCGAGTCGGCGCTCTTCTACGGGCACCTGATCGGTGAGGTGGTCCGCAGGGTCGACGGCCGGAGCCTCGGCGACTTCCTCAGCGAGGAGGTCTGCGGCCCGCTGGGACTCGACTTCCACATCGGTGTCTCGGAGAACGACCTGCCACGAGTCGCCGATCTCACGGGGTACGACGAAGCGTTCCACCGTCGTGGGGTGGAGGGCCGCCCGGACCTGTTCGTCCGCGCCCTGAGCAACCCGCCCGGCGCACTCGACCCGCAGGTGGTCAACAGCCGACCGTGGCGGACCGTCGAGATCCCTGCCGTCAACGGGCACGGCACCGCTCGCGCGGTGGCCGGCCTCTACGTGGCCCTCCAACGGGGCGAGCTGCTCTCGGCCGGGATGCTCGCCGAGGCGACCACCGTGGCCGCGGCCGGGCAGGACCAGGTGCTCGGGCAGGAGAACCAGTGGGGGCTCGGCTTCGGCCTGGACCCGGACGGGCACGGGATGGGTGGTGTCGGCGGCAGCTTCGGATGGTGGAGCGAAGTCGGCCGGTATGCGTTCGGATTCGTCACCGGAGTCATCGCCGACCACTCCCGCGGCGACCGACTGGAGAACGCGTTGCGCGCGGTGCTCGGCCTGCCGCCGGTGTGACCGGCCACTAGGATGTGGTTCCACCGCACCTGACGACGTCTGAGGTGACCTTGAGCTTCGACGCCCACCAACTCGACTACGTTCTGCTGGTCGGTGCGGTCGTGATGCTCGCTGCGATCCTCGCGGTCCGGCTGTCCGTCGGGGTGGGCCTTCCCAGCCTGCTGGTCTACCTGCTGATGGGGGTGCTGCTCGGCGAGGCCGGGCTTGGGATCAACTTCGAGGACGCCAACGTCGCGCACGCGCTCGGCTTCGCCGCCCTCGTCGTCATCCTCGCCGAGGGCGGTCTGACGACGCACTGGCCGGAGATCCGACCGTCCATGAGGATGGGCGTCGCGCTCGCCACCCTCGGCGTGGCCGTCAGCGTGACCGTGGTCGCCCTGGGCGGCTACTACCTGTTCGGACTGGACTGGCGGCTGGCCATCCTGCTCGGCGCGGTCACCTCACCGACCGATGCCGCGGCCGTGTTCTCGGTGCTGCGACGGGTGCCGCTGCCACGCCGGCTGACCGGCGTCCTCGAGGCCGAGTCCGGCCTGAACGACGCACCGACGGTGCTGCTGGTCACCCTGGTCAGCACCAACGCGGCGCTCGAGAACGGAGTGCTCGGTTTCGCCGGCATCGTCGCCTACGAGCTCGCGCTCGGTGTGCTGGGTGGCCTGGTTGTCGGCTTCTCCGGCGCCTGGGTGATGCGGCGGGTGGCGCTGCCCTCGTCCGGTCTCTACCCGATCGCGGTGCTCGCGCTGACCGTGCTCGCCTACGCGGGTTCCGCCGCGCTCCACGCCTCCGGCTTCGCGGCCGTCTACATCGCCGCGCTCGTGCTCGGCAACTCCGAGCTGCCGCACCGGGCGGCGACCCGGTCGTTCTCCGAGGGCGTCGCGTGGCTCGCGCAGATCGGTCTGTTCGTGATGCTGGGACTGCTCGCGTCCCCGGGCCGGATCTCGTTGGAGCACACCACGATCGCCGTCCTCGCCGGCCTGCTGCTCACCCTTGTCGCCCGGCCCCTGTCGGTGATCGCCTGCAGCTGGGCACACCGGATGTCGTGGCGTGAGCAGGTGTTCGTCTCGTGGGCCGGCCTGCGCGGAGCGGTGCCGATCGTGCTGACCACGATCCCGCTGGCGCACGGGGTCGACGGCGCGGCAGAGCTGTTCGACATCGTGTTCGTGATGGTCGTGATCTACACGCTGCTCACCGGGCCGACCCTGCCCTGGGTGGCGCGGGTCCTGGGTGTGACCCAGCGCGGTGAGCCGCGGGACATCGACGTCGAGGCCGCCCCGCTGGAACGGATCGCGGCGGACCTGCTCCAGGTGACGATCACCCGCCAGTCCCTGTTGCACGGTGTCGAGGTGGCCGAGCTCCGGCTCCCTCCGGGCGCGTCGGTCTCGCTCGTAGTACGCGGTGGCCAGACCATCGTCCCGGACGACCGCACCGTGCTGCGGCGCGGCGACGACCTGCTGGTGGTGACCCCCCGCAAGCTGCGCGAGGATACCGAGAACCGGTTGCGGGCGGTGTCCCGGTCCGGCCGACTGGCGCAGTGGCTCGGCAAGGAGACGGGCGGCTAGCCTGCGGCGTTCGTGTCCGCCCCGGGGCTCGGGGCAGGGATGCACACCTCTTGCGGTGACTGCACCCGGACCGACCTCTTGGCCTTCTTCAGGCCCTTGAACTTGTTGCCGACGATGACGTCCACGCCCGGCCCGAGGTCCTCCTCGGCGAGGGTGACCTCGACCCGCTTGCCGAACTGCCGGGCGACCAGGCGTGCCTCGACGTCGTTCTCCTCGGTGGACCAGACGGCGACCCGGCGGACGTTCGCAGTGGCCGGCGCGTTGCCCACGTCACCGGGCCTGAACCCGCGCTTGCGCAGGGCAGCCATCGTGCTGTCGGCGAGGCCGGAGCGGTTTCCTCCGTTGAACACGCTGACCCGGACCTGGGTGGAGCGCAGACGCTGGCCGGGGTCGACCTCCTCGGTGGTGCACGAGGGACTGGCCGACGGCTCCGCGACCGTCTCGTCGGCGGGGACGTCGGCGAACAGCGACCGCCATCCCCAGACCGCCCCGACGACGAGCATCCCGCACAGGATCAGCATCGTGATCGTGGTGGTGATCTCCCGCCGACCCATGGCCATCAGCCTGCCACCGTGTGCACGCGGGCGTGAAGAACCGTGCGCTGGTGCAGGGCCGCGCGGAGCGCCCGGTGCAGCCCGTCCTCGAGGTACAGGTCGCCACGCCACTCGACGACATGGGCGAACAGGTCGCCGAAGAAGGTGGAGTCCTCGTCGAGGAGCGCAGCCAGCTGCAGGGTGTCCTTGGTGGTGATCAGCTCGTCGAGCCGGACCTGGCGTGGCGGCAGCGAGGCCCAGTCGCGGGGCGACAGGCCGTGCTCAGGGTAGGGACGGCCGTCCCCCACGCGCTTGAAGATCACGGTCGCCAAGCATAGGCGACCGATGCGGCCGCACCCCGGCCGTGGCTAGGCTGCGGCCTATGACCCAGCAGGCCGACGGCTCGACCGCGCCCCACCCGATCGCAGAGGCGGTCGCCGCCGGCTACCGGTTCGAGGGGCCGGCCCTGGAGCTCGGCGGCCTGATGCTCAGCGCCACCGAGCTCGGCGGCGAGCAGGTCCGGGTGCCGCTCGCCATGCTCAACCGGCATGGTCTCATCGCCGGAGCCACGGGAACCGGCAAGACCAAGACCCTGCAGCTGCTCGCGGAGCAGCTGTCCGCGCACGGCGTGCCGGTGTTCGCCGCCGACGTCAAGGGTGACCTGTCCGGGCTCTCGGTGCCCGGGGAGGACGACCCGAAGATCGCCGAGCGGGCCGCCTCGATCGGCCAGCGGTGGGCGGCCACCGGCTTCCCGGTCGAGTTCTTCGCCCTCGGCGGAGAGGGCACCGGCATCCCGCTGCGCGCGACCATGACGTCGTTCGGCCCCACCCTGCTCTCGAAGGTGCTCGGCCTCAACGACACCCAGGAGTCGTCGCTGGGCCTGGTGTTCCACTACGCCGACAACGACGGGCTCCCGCTGCTGGACCTGGCCGACCTGCGCGCGGTGGTGCAGTTCCTGGTCTCCGACGAGGGCAGGGCCGACCTGAAGGGACTCGGGGCGCTCTCGTCGTCGACCGCGGGCGTGATCCTGCGGGAGCTGATCGCCTTTTCGGACCAGGGTGCAGACGCGTTCTTCGGCGAGCCGGAGATCGAGACGGCCGACTTCCTGCGCACGACGGATGACGGCCGCGGGATGATTTCCCTGGTCGAGCTGCCGCAGCTCCAGGCACGGCCGGCTGTCTTCTCGACCTTCTTGATGTGGCTGCTGGCCGACCTGTTCCAGGAGCTTCCCGAGGTCGGCGACGTGGACAAGCCCAAGCTGGTGTTCTTCTTCGACGAGGCGCACCTGCTGTTCAAGGACGCGTCGAAGGCGTTCCTCGAGTCCATCGCCCAGACGGTGCGCCTGATCCGTTCCAAGGGCGTCGGCGTCTTCTTCGTGACACAGTCCCCGACCGACGTACCCGACGACGTCCTCGGCCAGCTCGGGTCGCGCGTGCAGCACCAGCTGCGTGCCCACACGCCCAACGACGCGAAGGCGCTGAAGGCGACCGTGAACACCTACCCGCACTCGGACTACGACGACCTCGGCGAGGTGATCACGTCCCTCGGGATCGGCGAGGCCGTGGTGACCGTGATGAACGAGCGGGGTGCGCCGACCCCGGTGGCGTGGACCCGGCTGCGGGCGCCCGAGTCGCTGATGGCGCCTGCCGACCCGGCCGCCATGCAGGCCACCGTGGAAGCCTCGACGCTGCACGCGAAGTACGCCGTGGCCGTCGACCGGGACTCCGCGCACGAGCGGCTGGCCGCCCGGCTCGAGGCCGGCGCGGCGGCAGCGGCGGAGGAGGAGCCGAGGAGCAAACCGGCGAAGAAGATCCGCTATCCGAAGCGTCCGCAGCAGGAGCAGGGCAGCGTCGTCACCGACATCATGACCTCGCCGGTGGCCAAGGACCTGATCCGCACCGCCGCCCGGGAGATCGTCCGCGGCATCTTCGGCACCGCCCGCCGCCGCTGAGCTCAGAATCCCTTGCGGCCGACCGGAGCGCTGACCAGGAACGCTGCCCACAGCGCCACGCCCCACAGCATGCCGTGGGGAGCGGGCCCGTTCGCCAGGCCGAGGAGCGCCAGCCCGAACAGCGTCACCTCGACCGCGAACCGGCCTGGGTCGGGCAGTCGCCGGCTCGCCTTCGGCGCGACCCATCTGCCCCACGTGAAGGCGGCAGCGGCGGGAAGCAGCAGCGCGAGTACGACGGACAGGGCGGCCGAGTCCTCAGCCAGCCACCACCCGGACAGCCCGAGGGCGACCAGCATCCCGAGCTCGGCGAGGAACCGGACCACCGCCAGCACGCCCAGGAAGCCGGTCGGCATCGG
>JAICRS010000243.1 GCA_025966335.1 Nocardioidaceae bacterium | reverse complement strand
GGGAACGGGTGCGACCCGGCGGCGGTGCCGAGCATGTAGTGGGTGTCGTCGACGCTGGCGACCCAGTCCCGCAGCGCCTCGTTGATCGCGTCCTTGAGGGTGCGCGAGCCCGACTTGACCGCGATCACCTCGGCGCCGAGCAGGTGCATCCGCGCCACGTTGAGCGACTGCCGCTGGGTGTCGACCTCGCCCATGTAGACGACACAGTCGAGGCCGAGGTAGGCGCACGCGGTCGCGGTGGCCACCCCGTGCTGCCCGGCGCCGGTCTCGGCGATCACCCGGGTCTTGCCCATCCGCTTGGTCAGCAGCGCCTGCCCGAGCACGTTGCGGATCTTGTGGGCGCCGGTGTGGTTCAGGTCCTCGCGCTTGAGCAGGATCCGCGCTCCGGCTACCTCGGACAGCTTCGTCGCGTCGTACAACAGGCTCGGCGTGCCGGCGTACTCACGCAGCATCCGCTCGAACTCGCCGGTGAACTCCGGATCGGCCATCGCGTCCTGCCACGCAGCGGTCAGCTCGTCGTGCGCGGCGATGAGCGCCTCGGGCATGAACCGGCCGCCGAAGCGGCCGAAATGACCGGCCTGGTCGGGAAGTGCAGACATGGTTCTCAGGGGCTTTCGGGACGAGGGAATCAGCGGTCGCGCTGCTTGAGTGCGGGGTGCGCTCCGGCGGCGACCAGGTCGGCCACGGCGGCGCGGGCGTCCCGTCCACGGACCAGGGTCTCGCCCACGAGTACGACGTTCGCGCCCTGCTTCGCGTACTCGAACACGTCGTGGGGCCCGCGGACCCCTGACTCGGCGACCCGGACCACGTCGTCGGGGATGCGCGGTGCGAGCCGGGAGAAGGTGTCCCGGTCGACGTCGAGGGTCTTGAGGTTGCGGGCGTTGACGCCGATCAGGGTCGCACCGGCGGCGAGGGCCCGGTCGACCTCCTGCTCGTCGTGCACCTCGACCAGCGGGGTGAGCCCGATGGACCCGGCCCGGTCGACGAGGCACTCGAGCTCGTTCTGGTCCAGCGCGGCGGCGATCAGGAGCGCGAGGTCGGCTCCGGCTGCGCGGGCCTCCCAGAGCTGGTAGGAGGTGACGATGAAGTCCTTGCGCAGCACCGGGATGTCGACCGCGGCGCGGACCGCCTTCAGGTCGGCGAGGCTGCCACCGAACCGGCGCTGCTCGGTGAGCACGCTGATCGTCGAGGCACCACCGGCCGCGTAGTCGGCGGCCAGCTTGGCCGGGTCCGCGATCGGGGCGAGCGCCCCCTTGCTCGGGCTGGACCGTTTGACCTCGGCGATCACGCTGACCCCGTCGGCCCGGAAGGCCGGCATCGGGTCGATCGCCTCGGGTGCCCGGCGGGCGGCTTCCTTGACCTCGGCGAGCGGGGTGGCCGTCTCGCGTTCGGCGAGATCGGCGCGTACGCCGTCGACGATCTCGTCGAGAACGGACATCGGAGCCTCTCACGATTGCCGGGACTGATGGGTCTCTAGACTCTCACGAGACCAGAGGTGCCCGACCACGGAGGTCGACTCCGTGGGACGGGCCGACACCTCCGTTCCGTCGACCGCCAGGAGAGAGCACGATGAGCTACCCGCCAGGCCCGCCGCACGACGACGACCCGAACCGGCAGGACCCGGAGGCCGGCTCCGGCGAGCCGACCGGCTCTGGAGAGGGTGGTTCCGCGGAGGGCGGCTCGGGGCAGGGTGGCTCGGGCGGTCAGGGGCAGCCGAGCTACGGGTACGGCTACGGGCAGCAGCCGCCCGGCTACGGGCAGGGCTATCCCCCGCCGGGCTACGGCCAGTACGGGCAGCCCGGCCAGTACGGACAACAGGAGCAGTACGGCCAGTACGGCGCCGGCCAGTACGGCGCGGGGCAGTACGGCCAGTACGGGCCAGGTCAGGCAGCGAAGACCAACGGCAAGGCGACCGGCTCGCTGATCACCGGCATCGCCTCGCTGGTGCTGTCGTGGTGCTGCGGTCTGGGGCTCGCGGGCATCGTCGCGATCGTGCTGGGGGTGAAGGCCCGCAACGAGATCCGGGCCAGCGGCGGAACCCAGGACGGCGACGGGATGGCGGTGGCCGGCATCATCACCGGGGCGATCGCCGCCGTGATCGGTCTGCTCGCGCTGATCTTCCTGGTGGTGGTGATCGCCACGGGCAACGCCGAGTACACCGTCGATCCGAACAACACCGACTTCGACACGAACTTCTGACGGACCGTCTCGCCCTGCGCTCACACGTGTCTGTCCTCGATATCGTCCCTGCCGCGCGATAGCGTCGCGGCGAAGAAGCCTGATGTCACGCACCCCTGGGAGACCGATCCATGAGCTACGCGCCCCCACCGCCCCCGCCGCCCGGCGCGGGTGGCTACGCCCAGCCGCAGACCAACCAGAAGGCGGTGTGGTCGCTGGTGCTCGGCATCGTCGGCCTGGTCTGCTGCGGTCTGGTCGCGGGCATCCCGGCGATCGTGCTCGGCAACATGGCGAAGAACGAGATCGCCGCCTCGGGCGGGGCGCAGAGTGGTGCCGGGATGGCGAAGGCCGGTCTGATCCTCGGCATCGTGGCCACCGCGTTCAGCGTCGTGAGCGGCATCCTGTTCGCGACCGGGATGGTCGACTTCGGCTTCGACACCGGGCGGTAGCCGGTTCGGGCAGCCGTAGTCTGGTCAGGGGGCGAGCCAGGACCCGACCGGTAGGTTGCGCACCACCCAGAACGTGACCGCGACGGCGAGAAACACACCGGCACAGGCGAATGCCCGCGACGTGGGGACGGTCCGTCGTACGCCCTGCCAACGGTCGGTGAACCAGCGCACCCACAGGAACACCAGCAGTGGGATGGAGCCGACGAACAGCAGGTTGCTCGACGCGGCCGCGCGGAGATCGCCGTGGGTGAGGTCGTTCACGGCGCGGAGGCCGCCGCAGCCGGGGCAGTACTGGCCGGTCAGCAGCAGCCACGGGCACACCCCCCAGCTTCCGCTCTGGTGCGGGTCACGCACGTGCAGCAGCACGCTCGCGCCGAGGACCGCCCCGGCCAGCAGCACGGGCGCCTTGACCCGCTGCCACCGGTCTGCGGTGGTGGGCGGGCCGAGCGTCGTGGTCATCAGGTCACTCGTGGACCGGCTCCGCGCCAAGCCCCATCTTCTGCATGATCTTGCCGACGATGACACCGATCGGCGCCAGCGCGACACCGATCCAGAACATCAGCTCGCTGCCGATGATCATCCCGATCCCGCCGACGGTGAAGCCAAGCAGGATGATCATCACACCGGTCCACGCAGCGGGGGTGTTGCCGTGGTGAGCCATGCCGTGGGTTCTCCTCTGTGGTGGGGTGCGCGTCGGCGTCCTGACCGATGTGGCTCAGTCTGCCGTGGCGGTGGCCATTCTATGAAGTCGGGTCCCGTCCTTCGTCGAGCGCCCGCCACATGTCCTCGTCGGTGGCGGGTGCGCTCGCGCGTGCGGAGGGTGCGTCGTACCTGCTGCCCATCGCCGGCCAGCCGGGTGCGCGCAGGACGGCGACGGTCAGTGCGATGAGGGCGAGGAGGATGCCGGCCGCGGCCGCGTAGTACCAACCGGTCAGCGACGCGGAGAACACGTCACCGGTGGCGCCGCGGTCGATGACGGCCTCGACGGCGTCGTCCTGGGCGCCGTCGAAGGCGTCGACGAGTGCCGCCGACGCGCCGAGACAGGCCAGGACGCCGATGGCCGCGACGATGCGGCGGACCCGTCCGCGGAGCACCAGGATCACGCCCCAGGCGGCCAGCGCCACCAGCGCGAGCGTGGCGACCAGGGGTGCGGTGTCGGATCCGGTGACCGCCGCTTCGACCCGGATGCCGGCTGCGTCGCCGGTCGCGATGACCCAGTCCCTGGTGCCGGCGACGGCGGCCAGCGCGCCGCCGGCCAGGCCGAGCAGGACCGTGGGCCCGAAGCTGCGGTCGCGAGGGCGTACGACGGACTCAGTCATCGTCATGGGCCAGCGGGAGCGAGCCGGCGTCGAAGCAGGTGCGGTCGCCGGTGTGACAGGCCGGCCCCACCTGGTCGACGCGGACCAGGAGCGTGTCCCCGTCGCAGTCGAGCCGGACCTCCTTGACCCACTGGCGGTGGCCCGAGGTCTCCCCCTTGACCCAGTACTCCGAGCGCGAGCGGCTCCAGAACGTGCTGCGTCCGGTGGTCAGCGTGCGGTGCAGCGCCTCGTCGTCCATCCAGCCGAGCATCAGCACCTCACCGGAGTCGTGCTGCTGCACCACGGCAGGGACCAGCCCTTGCGGGTCACGCTTGAGCCGGTCGGCGATCGCAGGGTCGAGGGAGCTCACCGCCCCAGTATCCCGCCTCCCCGCGAGGTGGCGGAAACTCACCCACGAGGTGGCAGTTTCTCCCCTGCGGGAGGGCGGTTGCGTGCGGCCACCCGGAAGAAGTTGCCACCTCGAGGCGGAGAAATCGCCACCTCGCGGGGCCCTCTC
>JAICRS010000100.1 GCA_025966335.1 Nocardioidaceae bacterium | reverse complement strand
TCGGCGGCCGACATCCGTAGGACGGCCATGGCCGGTTGCTCAGTGAGCCGGACCGGCGGCCGGGCGGATCGCGTGGTCGAACCAGGACAGGGTCCGGCGCACGGGCGTACCGCTTCCGGCATGCGTTGCTTCGCGCTGCTGCCCGGGAACAGCTGATGCCCGGCGAGCGTGCCGAGCTGAACGGACGGTGGGGGCTGATCCTCGACGGCACCTCGCGGCTCGACCCGCTGGCCCGGTCTGCGGCGCTGGCGCGGCACTGGATCGCCGCGGAGGAGCCGGTGCGGGCCCGCGAGGCGTGCGTGGCCGCTGCGCTCGAGGCGGGCAACGTGGGTGCCTATCCGGAGCAGGCGCAATGGCTGGAGGAGGCGGCGCGGTTCTCGAACGAGGCGGACCAGCCGGTCCCTGGGGCTGCGGTGCCTGTCGCTTCGGTGCCGGCGCAGCGGGCGCTCGCGGCAGCCTCAGTTCCCGATCCCGTCGCCGGGCTGACCGGACGCGAGCTCGAGGTGCTGATCATGGTCGCGGACGGGGCGACCAACCACGACATCGCGGCGCGGCTGTTCATCTCGCCCAAGACCGCCAGCGTCCACGTGTCGCACATTCTCACCAAGCTCGCCGTCCGTAGCCGGACGGAGGCCGCCGCGCTCGCCCACCGCGCCGGTGTGGTCGAGCTCGGCGGCCGACATCCGTAGGACGGCCATGGCCGGTTGCTCAGTGAGCCGGACCGGCGGCCGGGCGGATCGCGTGGTCGAACCAGGACAGGGTCCGGCGGACCGGCGTACCGCTGGAGGAGCGGCGCGGTGAGCGGGATTCCCGCACGGCCCGAGCACGGCGGGCGGCCTCAGCCTTGTCCAGCCGATCCTGCTGGATGGCCTGTGCCAGGTAGTTCATCATCAGCGGGTCCATGACGACCTCCGGAGTCTCGATCGCGAATGTTTCTTGATGCTTCGAGACTCGCCGTAAGACCGGCCTGGCACATCGGGAGATTGCCCTATCTGTTCCGGACCCTCCTTGCCGGGGCCTTACCCAGGGACCCGATCTAGGACCCGCGTTCGGTCCCAAATGGCTCTCGACCGGCCCTGGAGGCGACCATGTGGGACCGAACGTGCGACCAGCACCGGTCAGGCGGCCCGGATCGCGGCGTAGATCAGCGCCCCGCCCATCACGAACAGGGCGACCAGCGCCACGGTGATCCAGACCAGGGGCTGGATGGTCCGCTCCGGAGGGTCATCATCCCGGTGCGGTGCGTTGACCGCCTCGTTCTGCCGGTCCGGGTCGTTCTCGGCTGCCATCGCTCCTCCTCGAGGTTCGCCCGCGCCGCCTCTCTCGCGAGCCGGCACGCGGCTGCCACCGCCGGTACCCGACTGCCATCGCCTCATCCCCGGACCCGTTCGCGGGTCATCCCTCGGACGGGCCGGTTCACTCAGTCGCAAAAGCATCAGATCCTCGCCGAGAAGATGCGGTTGCGACCGAGTGAGCGACAGTCGGCGCCCGGTTCGTGCCCGGATCGGCACCAGGGACGGTACGTCGTGACGAGACGCATGTTCTGGGTCGGGAAAACCTGCATCTCGTCACGTCGTAACCGAGATCCCGCCGGCCGGCAGTCCATAGCCAAACAGCGGCGTGGCCCAGATGTCAGCTGGGCCCATGCCGTGGCGACGCAGTCACTCCCGGTGGCGTTGCCAGGACACCAGCCGCGCGAGCGCCGTACGGAACCTTCCGAAGAACCGCAGGAGAGCCATCTCCCACGGCTGAGGTTGCTGGATCATCGCCATAGCGGCGTCACCACCTGAACTCACGACCTGGTCGACCGTGCGCCTGATTTTCGACGCGGCCAGGTAGTCATCCGTCCGGGACAGTGCCCAGAACCGGGCAAGACATTCCTCGCAAAGCGAGGATCACGCCTGAGTGGGTGGCTCCTGGATCGGCGTCTCCACCGCGGGGTTGCCCGTGGTCGCCTGGTCGATCAGGTGCTGGTGCCAGCGCTCGTGGCCGTCGTACTCGGGTTGGTAGACCACCGCGGCACAGATCGAGCAGATCACGAGACTGTTCAGGTCGATAGACGGGCTCATCCCCCGATACTAGGGCCCTCCCAGCGGCGGCCGCCTCCCCCGCCGGCGGCCGCCTGCCCCCGCGGCGGCTCCGGCCGTTGCACCGGAGCCCCACGCGGATCGTTCTGCCTCAGTCCTTGCTCTTGACCCGCAGCACGCCACAGGCGACGGGGTCAGTGGCCTCGGCGGGCAGGTTGGGGTCGAGCTCGCTCTTGCCTGCACCCTCGAAGTCGTACTGGCCGTTGTTGTTGTAGTCGATGCCGTGGATCACCACGACGCCCTCACCGTTGCGGATCGCCCGGGCAACGGCCCGCTTGGTGCGGGTCTGCCGGTCGTAGTGGATCTTGCCGTTGTCCGCGGTCGGGAACCGGGTGACGGCGAGACCGCTGCCCGGACCGGTCGGGCCCCTGGTGGTCAGGGAGACCGCGATCGGGCCGTACGCCGGGACACCCTCGGCGGTGTTCAGCCGGTGGTCCTTCCCGGCGACGTCGACGGTCGGGCACTCGTGTGCGGCCTGGGCGCCGAAGTGGATGTGCTGGGCGTGCGGCATGCCCTTGAGCAGGCCACGCGCGTCCACGTCGATGTCGAGGTGCCGGTGGTTCACATCGACCTCGGCCATGCCGCGTACGCCGGAGTTGTTCAGGGCGGTGAAGAACGTGCGCGTCTCCGCCGAGCCGGCGCGTGCGGTCTGCTCGCCGGCCGCGACGGCGGTGCCGCCGGACAGGCTCGCCGTGAACGCGGCCGAGGAGAGGAGCAGCGCACTACCTGCTGCTGCGTACAGTTTGGATCTTTTCACCGTGGGACCTCCTGGATCCGAATGAAAGCGACGAGCGGGTGCTCGTTCAGAGCCTGTTCGTCCTCACTTCGGGTCCGGATGGCCCAGATCACACTTTTTCTTGTGGCGGGGTCTGCTCGATGAAGCCGGCGATCACCCGGCCGAGCCGCTCCCCCGCGTCCTGCTGGAGGAAATGACCGGCTCCCTCGATGACCGGATGCTCCCGATCCTGCGCCCCCGGGATGGCTCGGCAGAGGATCGACCGCATGCCGCCGGTGATCGGGTCGCCGTCGCTGAACGCCACCAGGAACGGCTTCTCCCAGCGGCCGAGCGCTGCCCAGGCGGCCCGGTTCGCCTCGCTCGCCGGATCGTCCGGTGCCGTCGGAACGAGGGTCGGCATGACCCGTGGCCCGGCCTTGAACGAGTCGTCGGGGAAGGGCGCGTCGTACGCCGCCCGCTCCCCCTCGGTCAACGCGACGGCGCACCCGGAGGTCACCAGCCTGGCGATGTCGAGGTCCTCGGCGTTCTCCACGGCCCTGCGGAACTGCCACCAGACCTCAGGCATCGGCTGGTCGCCGGTGGGCAGGCCGGTGTTGGCCGCGACCACGCGGGCGAACCGGTCCGGGTTCTCGGCGACCAGCCGCAGCCCGACCAGACCGCCCCAGTCCTGGCCGACCAGGGTGACGTCGCGCAGGTCGAGCACGTCGAACACGAGCGCGCGGACCCACTCGACGTGGCGCGCGTAGGAGTGGTCGGCCATCGCAGCGGGCTTGTCCGAGCGGCCGAAGCCGACCAGGTCGACGGCCACGGCACGCAGCCCGGCATCGGCCAGCACCGCCATCACGTCGCGGTAGAGGAAGGACCAGGTCGGCTCGCCGTGCAGCAGCAGGACCACCGGCCCGTCCGCCGGGCCGGCCTCCACGTAGGCCATCCGCAGCTCGCCGCCCTCGCCGTCGGGCACCTGGCCGTAGCGGGGGACGTGGTCGAAGCCGGGCAGCTGCGCGAAACGGTCCTCGGGGGTTCTCAGCGTGTCCATCCAGTCATCCTCGCGCAGGTGCGCGATCGACGTGGCGAGCCGGGTCCCAATCACAACGGGCACAGGTGTGCCTGAGTTGCACAGTTCCTCGAAGGAAGCGTGTCAGATCAGCACACCTGTGCCGCTTGGTCGTGCGGGTGGTCAGCGACTCCGCGCTACGCGTGCGACTTCTTCTTTCCGGCCATGCCCTCGGCGACGCCGATCAGCAGCACCGCCGCGATCACCGCGACGATGAACCCGAGGATGTTCAGCTCGAAGATGTCGCCGGTGTTCAGGGCGCTGGCGACCACGCCGCCGATCACCGAGCCGGCAAGGCCCAGGAGCAGTGTCCAGAGCAGCCCGAGGTCCTGCTTGCCGGGCTTGAACAGCCGGGCGAGGGCCCCGATGATGAGGCCTGCGACGATGAACCCGATCATTGTGAACCTCCTTGGTCGCCCCCGTCTGAGTCATGACCAAACGTAGCCGAGCCGGCAAGCGCCTCGACCGGCTCGCCCCTCCAGCGCGACCAGCGTCGACTCACTGCATGGCCGGCATCGGCTTCCCGTCCTTGCGCATCAGCCAGCAGCCGCCGAGCAGGGTGTCTCCGTCGATCATCCGTTCTTCGATGTCCCAGTGCGGCTCGATGCGAAGCTGGTCGGCGTTCGGCTGCGCCGCCAGGTCATCGGCGCACTGAGACTCTCCTTCCCGCGCGAGCACCTTCGCGGAGGGATATCGCTCCAGCCGGTCGAGTCGCATCAGCGTCACGGTCAGCTCGGTCAGGTGTGGCTCCTTGCACGAGACAAGCGGTTGCGACCGAGCGGCGTCGGGCATCTCGTCGAGGCAGCCCCACAGAGCGGCCGGATCCCGATCCACGGCGTCTTTCAGCGATCCGGTGGTCGGGTTCGCGCGCGTGAAGTGCGTGTCGGCGACCATCGACACGTCGCAGCGTGCCCACGCGTGGCCCTGGTCGACCTGGCGCTGCGATGGCAGGAACATGAAGATTCCCATGAATGAAGGGACCTCGCCGAAGACTCCCCCGGCATATGCGTTCGCGGCCGTCTCACACAGGCCTGCGTACTCGGTGGCCGCCTCGACGGTCGCCTCATGGAGCGGGTAGACCGCTGCGGTCTCGGTCACGTGCTGCGCGCTGCACGGAACCACCGGGCTGTCGTCGAGAAAGTACTCCGGGTCGGCCACCTTCTTCGGCGACATCATCCGGCACTGACCGACCTCGGGGAGGGCGACCGCCCGCTGCGTCTCGGCGGCCGTGGCGTCGGTGGTCGGGCTCGGCGCGGGACTCGTGCTCGCCTGCGGCGTCGATGTGTCGGTCGCGTCGCAGCTGGACAGAGCCAGCAGTACGACGGACGTGGCGGCGAGCATGTGGACAGGTCTGGGCATCATGGCCGACCTCTCGGACCGGGAACCTGTTCCCAGTGTCAGCCCGGCCGCCCGTCGCGGACATGGGCCGATCGCGTCATGTTTCGAGGACGCGATCGCCCGGTCCGTCGTACCGCCGGCTCAGCGGTAGGGGTAGGGCGGGTAGGCGTAGCCCGGACCCCAGTACGGCGCGAAGCCGTAGTAGTCGTAGATCCCGCTGTAGTAGTCCCGCTCCTGGACCAGCTCGGGGTCGTACTCCAGGCTTTCGGCCACCTGGTCACGGGTGGTGGCGCCGAGGTGGACCTTCTCGTCGACGGCGGTCACCGCGTCGACCGGGATCAGCCGCTTCTTCTCGCCGATCCCGAGGAAGCCCCCGGAGCCGACCTGGAGGAACCGGACCCGCTTCTCGTGCTCGTCGATCAGCAGCCCGTCGACATCGCCGACGTCGTTTCCGTTGCGGTCCACGACCGTGCTCCCGCGGACGTCGTCGGCGGGGTTGGCCAGGGTCAGGTCGGTGTCGCCGAGCTTCACAAGCGTCGACTCTGGCTGGTCAGCCATGATGCACCTGCCTTCCTGTTGTGGGTGGACCCTTTGGCTACCCGGGACCTCAGGTGGCGATGCGGGTCGCGCCGGGTTTGTCACACGATCGCAAAGGTCGCGGACCCGTTCACGGCGCCGGGCGGTGCGCCAGCGCCCAGGCCAGGCCGTCGCAGTCGGTGACGGTCACGGTGAGGTTCGGGTGCCGGATCCGGCCGGTCGGCTCGATCCCCGGCACCGGCTCGCGGAAGCTGATGCACACGCCGCGGTCACCGTTGGTGGCGAGGGTGAGCCCCCGGTCCGCCAGGGACAGGTGCGCCGGCCCGGCCGTCTTCAGGAAGCCGTACGGTCCCGTGATCTGGACGCCGTCGACGTTGTCGAGCGGGGTGCTGATCGACCACCGCCCGAACCGCGCGTGCAGCGTCTGGCCGGAAAGAACCACCTCGGCGGTGCGCTCGGTGACGCCGAAGACCCGGGCCGGCCCGCGGTACGACGGCGCGAACAAGAACCCGAACCGGCGATCATCCATGACGTGCTCCCTTCGGAAGGCGCGCCGTACCCGCCGCTGGCTCCTTCCATGCCGACCGGAACAACGGCGGCAGGAAGCGCAACATCAGCAGCGACCAGGTCAGGTGCGTCAACGCCGGTGCCTGGATGCCGCCCGAGGCACGGCGCTGGAGGGCGAACAAGGTGCCCATGGCACCTGCCGCAAGCACCAGCGCCGGGTTGCGCGTCGGCACGGTCGCCAGCGTGTACACGGCCGTGGAGGTCAGCACCGCGTGCCGATCGTCCAGCGCGGAGTACAAGGCGCCCCGGAAGAACACCTCCTCGGCGACACCATTGGCGCATGCGGTCAGCGCGACCATCGGGGTGCTCCCCTCGTCGGCGAACCGAAGCACCCGGGAGAGGGCGTGGTCCAGCAGCGGCACCCGGCGCGCGACCAAGGCGCAGCCGTAGAAGACTCCGAACGCGCCGGCACCCGTGGCCACCGGGATGATCACCGGGCGGCGCAGCGTCTCGTCGCGGTGCTGGATCCGGCCCAGGTGCAGCGGGCCCGACAGCACTCCCCCCGCGGTCCAGGTCGCGGCGACGGCCAGGGTCGTGACGATGAACTTCGTCGATCCGGGCGGGCTCGACATGGAGCGGCCCAGCAGGCCCGCGCCGAGCACCGCCACACCGGTCACCACACGCCGGCGCCGGATCCGGACCTGCCGCGAGTCTCGGGGCTCGACAGGCGCGCGGTGCATGAGCGACATCGGCAGCCGCGAGGAGAGGCGGGTGCGAGCCCGAGCCACCGGTCCGGGGCGCGTCACGAGGTCTGGTCGGCGCGTTCGGCCAGCGCTTCGCGGACGGCCGCGTCGAAGCTCCTGGGCTCGAAGGGCACGATCGTCCGGATGCTGTCGTCCTCGACGACCACCTCGTTGGCCATCGAGTCGACGAGGGTCCGGCCGGTGCGGGTGTCGACGTCGGTGACCAAGGACAGCCACAGGGACGAGAGCTGCGGCGAGAGCATCGGGATGGGCACGATGACGAGGCGTCGGCGCTCGATCTCCGCGACCCGGCGCAGCATCGTGGCGTACTGGAGCACCTCCGGTCCGCCGATGTCGAACGTCCGTCCGGCCGCCTCGGTGAGATCCAGCACGCCGACGAGGTAACGCACGACGTCCGTCACCGCGATCGGCTGGGTCCGGGTCCGCACCCAGCGCGGGGTCACCATCGCCGGCAGGTGCTCGACGAGCTGCCGGGTGATCTCCCAGGACACGCCGCCGTGCCCGACGATGATCCCCGCCCGCAGCGTGGTGACCGGGATCCCGGTCGACCCGAGGAGCCGCTCGACGTCGCGTCTGCTGCGCAGGTGTGCCGAGAGCTCGTCACGATCCCGACCCAGGCCGCCGAGGTAGATGATCCGGCGGACACCGGCGTCGGCCGCGGCCCGCGCGAAAGACCGTGCCGCGTCGGCGTCGAGCTGCTCGAAGTCCTTCGCGGCCAGCGAGTGCACGAGGTAGTAGGCCGCCTCACAGCCCTCCATGGCATGAGCCAACGTGTCCGGCTCGTGCACATCGCCGCGCACCGGTGTCCCGACCCCCGTGTAGGTCTCCGGGCGCCGGGTCATCGCACGCACGTCGTGGTGGCGACTGGCCAGCTCCGGGCAGAGGCGTCGGCCGACGAAGCCGGACGCACCGGCGACCAGGATGCGCATGGGTCTCCTCTCGGTCGGTCTCAGAACGCTGGCTCGTCGGTGACCGTGCGACGAGGCGGCTGAGGCCGCTGCCGACCGATCTCGCCGCCCACCCGTCCGCCGTACGGTCGACCATGGTCGGCGTACTCCTCACGGTAGTAGGACATCGTCCACCGACCGAGCTGCAGCCGAGCACCGGTGCGCAGGAGGTGCCGGCGCGTCCGGTCGTCAGCGAGATGCGGTGGGAGCACCCGTTCACCGTTGAGGAGGCTGGCGCCAACGCCCGAGAGCTGGACGAGGACGAGCTCGTCGTCGGCTGTTCGATGGATCTCGGCATGTTCGGCGGCGATCCCGTCCAGCCGGAGGTCGGCGTCCGGGGCGCTCCCGATCCTGGTCACCGGGCGGTCGAGGTCGAAGATCCGCTGCCGATCTCCCGGCCACGGCGCCGGGCCGGGCGCGAACACCAACCGCGGCCTGCCGCCGCCCTCGGGGTCGTGCGTGGTGGTGACGGGTCGGCGCCGCATCCGCCGGAACGTCGGTGCCAGCGGAGTCGGCGTCACGGGCGGCAGCAACGGCAAGGGTGCGACCACCGATCGGGCACCGCCCCGGCGCAGTCGAAACAGCTCGAGTACGGCGTGCGCCCGCACGTTGCGGGACCCGGTCAGCCGGCGCTGCATCCACGACGACCGGACCGCCCCGAGGTCCACCAGCGGCCCCTTGGGTCCCAGCACCCGGATGGTGACTCCGGCCGCGCCGAGGGCACTGCCGATCCCTCGGGCCAACCGCAGGGCGTTGCCGCTTGTCAGCGCGGACGTCTCGTCGAGGCGCAGCTCGAGCGTCGACCGTTCGCCCCGCAGGCTGCCCTTCACGACCCGGTCGGGCCCATCGGGGTCCGGGATCGTCACGGAGAAGCTGAGGTCCGCCGCGACCTGGGTGACAGACATGTCAGGCCTGTCCGACGGGCTGGTTCTCCTGATCCGCGGTGGTCACGCGCAGCGTGCCGTTGAGCTTCCAGGTTGCGCGGGGAGCCTGGGGACCGGTGTCGCGTGGGACCTCGACCGTCATGTCGACGAAGCTGTAGTTGATCGCTGCACCGCGACCGGTGAGGTAGGACCACATCTCCTGGCCCAGATCGGCCCAGTCGACGATCTCCCGGTCCTGGTTCTGTGGGGCGGGGGCGGGACCTCGTGCGCCGTTGTCTGTGGTCATCGTGTCCTCCGGTTGGTTGGGTCCTCGACTGTAGGCCGGTCCATGCGCTAAGTTCAACACCATGCCTAAGTTTGCTTCTGCAACATGAACAACGCAGCAGGTGGTCTGACGATCCGTGAGCTGGCCGACCGCACCGGGGTCGCGGCGGCGACGCTGCGCAGCTGGGAGGCGCGGTACGGCGCTCCCGTCCCCCGTCGTCTCGCCGGCGGCCACCGCCGCTACACCGAGTCCGACGTGAGCTATGTCGGCGAGGTGCTGCGCCTGCGGGCGACTGGTCTCGGAATGGCCACCGCGATCGTTCGGGCGAGCACCGATGCCCACGACGGCGAACTTCCGGAGCCATCGGTGTTCGCCGGGCTACGGCGTCGGCATCCGCATCTCGCACCACGGGTACTGCGCAAGCCGACACTGCTGGCGCTGACCCGCGCGATCGAGGACGAGAGCCGCGCTCGGGCTGAGCGACCCCTCCTGTTCGCCGGCTTCCAGCACGAGCGGTTCTACCTGCAGTCCAGGGGTCGCTGGGAAGACCTTGCCCGCACCGCGGAGCAGGTGGTGGTCTTCGCCGACTTCGGTCACAGCGCGCATGCCGGCGCCGCGCAGTCGGACCGCGCTGCCCCGCGGCTGGTGCCGACCCCGCCCGACTCGCCCCTGCAACGGGAGTGGTTCCTGGTCTGCGACTCCCCCGACTTTCCGGTGTGTGTCACCGGATGGCAGCTGCCGGACCAGGACGACGTGCCCGACCGGGCGCGCCGGTTCGAGACGCTGTGGACCGTGGACCCGGTGGAGGTGCGCGACGCCGCGCGGATCTGCGCCGGCCTGGCCCAGAAGTTCCCGCCGGACGTGGAGTGGCAGCTCGACGAACGGCTGTCCGGCACTCCGGTCTCCGCCTCCTCCGACCTTCGACGCGCCCGGAGCCTGTTCGATCGCCTCGTCGGCTACCTCGACGACAGCCGCGCCCGGGAGGACGCATGACACCTGGCAGCTTGCTCGACACGGTCCTCGACCGCAGCGTGGTGCTCGGCTACTCGAGACTGGGTCTGGCCGTACGGCGTCGACTCCCCGCCTGGCCCGCTGATCCCCCGCCGGACGCCCTTCGCAGCCGGTCGGCGATCGTCACCGGTGCCACGTCGGGCCTCGGCACCGCGACCGCCGAGGGCCTCGCCCGGCTCGGGGCGCGGGTGCACCTCGTGGTGCGGAACCTGGAGAAGGGCGAGCGGGTACGCGCGTCGCTGGCCGTCTCCTGTCCCGGTGCGGAGTTCCGGCTGTGGCGCTGCGACGTGTCGGACCTCGCGGACGTACGCCGGTTCGCCGGATCGTTGAGGGCCGAGGAGGAGCGCCTCGACGTACTCGTGCACAACGCCGGTGTGATGCCGCCGG
>JAICRS010000182.1 GCA_025966335.1 Nocardioidaceae bacterium | reverse complement strand
CTGGACCAGGCGAACCGGACCGTGGCGCCGACCGGGCAGTTCAACTTCGGCTTCCCGAACCAGTGGGAGATCAGTGAGTGCCAGGCCGCTCCGCCGGCCTACGCCGAGGACGCCGACGCGGCGTCGACGAACCTCTTCTACCACCACAACCGGATCCACGACGAGTTCTACTCGTTCGGGTTCACGGAGTCCGCCGGCAACTTCGAGACCGACGGCGGCGACTCGATCATGGGTCTGGTCCAGGCCGGCGCGATCACGGGCGGCGCGCCGACGTACACCGGTCGCGACAACGCCTACATGCTGACCCTGCCCGACGGGATCCCGCCGTGGAGCGGGATGTTCCTGTGGGAGCCGATCAACGACGCGTTCGAGGGTCCCTGTCGCGACGGCGACTTCGACGCCGGCGTGATCGAGCACGAGTACGCGCACGGCCTGTCGAACCGGTACGTCGGCACCACCGACGGTGCGCTCGGCGGTCACCAGTCCGGCTCGATGGGTGAGGGCTGGGGCGACTGGTACGCCCTGAACTACACCCACCGCGAGGGCCTCCAGGACGACGCGGTGGTCGGCACCTACGTGACCGGCAACGAGCAGCGCGGGATCCGCAACTGGTCCTACGACAAGACCGAGGCCAACTTCGGTGACATCGGCTACGACCTCGGCGGCCCCGAGGTGCACTCCGACGGGGAGATCTGGACGGCGGCGCTCTGGGACATGCGCGAGCGCTTGGTCGACAAGTACGGCCAGGCCAAGGCCGCCGAGATCTCGTCGTTCATCGTCACCGACGCGATGCCGCTGGCGCCGAACGACCCGAGCATGCTCGACATGCGTGACGCGATCATGAAGGCGCTCGACATCCGCTACCACCGTCGCGCCGACTTCGACGTTCTCCAGAACACGGTCTACGCCGCGTTCGCCCGGCACGGGATGGGCACCGGCGCGGCCAACGAGGTCACCGAGGCCGACCCGACCGGGGCCAACGACATCGACCCCACGCCGTCGTTCGCGCACCAGAACCCGGCGTTGAACGGCACCGTTACCGGGCGGGTCCTCAACGCTACGAGTGGCGAGCCGGTCGTGGACGCCAACGTGTTCCTCGGAACCCTCGAGGCCGGTGCGACGCCGATCGCCGTCACCGGTGACAACGGCTCGTTCACGGTCAAGGCCGTCTCGGGTAGCTACCCGCTGACGATCCAGGCCCGTGGTTTCGGGTCGCAGACGGTCACCACGTTCGACCTGGCCGCCGGAAAGCGGTTCGCGAAGAAGATCTCGCTGGCGCCGAACCTGGCGTCCTCGGCCAACGGCGGCGAGATCACCTCGTCCACGTCCCCGAACGCGGGCGCACTGATCGACGACACCGAGCAGACCCGCTGGAAGACCGCGGTGAAGTCCGGGAACGCGGTGATCAAGCTGGCCCAGCCGGCCACGATCAAGTCGTTCCAGGTCAGCGCGTTCACCACGTCCCGGTTCGAGGCGGTGAGGTCGTTCACGGTCCAGACCTCGATGGACGGGGTGAGCTGGAAGACGCAGCCGATCGGCGAGAACGCGTTCGACTTCGGAGCGCCACGTCCGACCGTGGACGACGTGCACTACCGGACGTTCACGTTGCCGAGCCCGGTGAAGGCGGAGTATCTCCGCGTCTTCGCCGACGCGGCGATGGGCGAGACCAAGACCGACGCGCAGTTCGGTGACCTCCAGGTGTTCGGTACGTCGACCTCGGTGATCGAGCCGTTGCCGCCGCAGCCGCTGGACGAGCCGTTCACCGAGACCTTCACGATCGTGGGGGCGAACCCGACCAGCGACCTGACCGGTGGCGGGATCGTCGCGACCGAGCTGGTGAACAGCTGCACGTACCCGCCGGCGTCACAGGACTCCGACGGCCACGTCACCAAGCTGCCCGAGTCGTTCGGCGACGGTGCGCACAAGGTCTCGGTGGTCGGCAGTGACACCGCCGTCGACCTGGACCTGTACTTCTACAACGCCGACTGCGAGCAGATCGGCAGTGTGGCCAGTGCGGCGAAGAACGAGGCCGGTGCGCTGCCGAGCGGCACGCTCTACGTGGTCACGTCCAACTACACGGGAGTCGCGGCCGAGGTGACGCTGACCGCGGTCGACACCCAGTAGCCGGCGCACACGGACCCGGCGCCCAGTAGACCCGGCACGGGGCCACGCACCTTTCTCGTTGTGTGCGGGGCCCCGTGACCGTGACCGGGCCGGGGGTTGGTTTTCACATCAGGGGTACCAACCCCCGGCTCCCATCCCATCCCGCCGAGCCGTCAGGAATGGCGGGCCGAGCCGTCAGGAATGGCGTGCCGAGCCGTCGCAAATGGCGGGGCAGGCCAGCAAAGCGCCGGTTCGGCACGCAAAACATGACGGCTCGGCCCGCAAAACGCGACGGCTCGGCAAACGCAGAACATGACGGCTCGACGAACGCAGAACATGACGGCTCGGGCCGCCAAAGGTGACGGCTCGGCGGGTTACTCGGAGCGGCCGCCGCCGAACATGATCTCGTCCCAGCTGGGGACGGAGGCGCGGCGGCCCTTGCGGGACGGCTTCTTCGCAGCCTGCTCGGGAGCCTCGTCCGCGGCCTCCGCCTCGGTCGCCTCCGCCTTGGTCGCCTCCGCCGCGTCGTCCCGGTCAGGCTTCGCGGCAGCGTCGGGACGCTCGGCTGTCGACGACGGGATCCAGTCCGCGTCGCCGGTCTCGGCGCCGAGGTCACCCGGATCGGCTGCGCGGGCGGCGGGGTCATCGGCGCCCGCCCGGTCACGGACCGAGGAGGCCGCTTCGCTCAGGTCCATCGTGTGCTCGTCCGGGCCGATCTCGTCGGCCGTCGGAGCCGCGTCCGCGGCGGGGGAGTCGTTGACCATCCCGATGACGTCCTCGCCCAGCGGCAGCTCGTCCTCGCTGCTCACCGCGGACAGCCGGCGGGGGCTGCCACCAGCTCGGGGCTGCGGACCCTTCCGGGTGCTCTGCTCGCCGACGAGCCAGCGGGCCTCGTCGTCCTCGGCCACCACGTAGCGGCCGGGTGCGTCGAAGGAGAACTCCGCGTGCCGGGTGCTCTCACCGGACCGGTAGTCGGCGACCAGCGTCCACCGGCCGTCCTCGCGGCGCCACGCATCCCACTCGACCGAGTCGGGGTCGACGTTGCGGCCGCGGAGACGCTCGGCCACCGCGTCACCGAGGAGCCGGGCCGGGCCGTCGCCGGCCTTCCGGCGGACGGAGCTGCGTTGGGCGCGATCCGCGATGTGCGCGCGCTCCGCGAGCACCGGCATCGCGAACGCCATGATCTTGTCGACCGTGGTCTGGGCAGCGGCCGCCACCGTCTCGGGGCTCTCGCCCCCCCGGATCCGAGCCTGGATGTCGCGGGGCCGCAGTGCGCTTTCCATCTGAATCTCCAACTGCTCATCCATTGCGCCGAGTCGTGCGTGGTCGCCACGGAGAGCGGAGCGGAGCTTGGCGTCGGCAGGAAGGGAGTACTCCTCACCCGAGTCACTGACCAGGATGAGCTTCCGCTTGTCCTCGGTCAGCCCCACGAGCGTGAGGTCCTGCATCGTCGCCTGCTCCTTCGCCTGCCGCCGTCGGTGACCTTTCCGCGCAGCCTACTTCAGGGCGTGGACCCAGATCGGTAGCAGCCACGGTGTCTTCTGTGTCTTCACGGGCGAGGCCGGGTCGTAGACTCGCGGCCCATGTCCGCCACGCTTCCCTCCGCGCCCGAGCTGGCCCGGTTCAGCCTGGCCGGCCAGCACGGTTTGACCCGCCGCTGGGTCGACGACGAGGCACGACTGGCCAACCTCACCGAGGCCCACGCGTTCGACGTCAGGCTGGCCACCGACCTGGAGCTGGCCGCGCAGCGGGCGCAGCGGATGGACGTCGGCCGGCCGGCGGACGCGTTCCTGAACCGGTGGACGACCGTCTCCGGCGACCTCCACGCGATGCTCAGCATCCGGTTCGAGGGCCTCGATCCGGACAAGCCGTTCGTCGACGCCACCGTGCTCAGCCGAAGGTTCACCGCGGACGACCTGCCCGCGCTGGCCCACGCCGGTCACGAGGTCTACGGCGGGTTCGAGCCGCGCTACCTGCGGCTCTGGAGCGCCGCGCAGGCCGACGCCCATCCCGGCACGAACCGGGACCGACGCTTGCTGGCCGCGCCGCTGACCGACCTGGTCGCGCGCCGGCACCTGCCATCCGGCCTGGCGCTCGCCCCGGCCAGGGACCTGAGCCGCTACGAGGACGCCGTCGCCGCCTACGCCGCGGTCGACGAGACACACCGCGACCACCCGGCGCAGGCGGCGATCCAGCCCGCCGGCGACCTGGCCGAAAGCATCGAGGCCGGGACCCTCTTCGACGTCCTCGTCGACGGCGAATGGGCCGGCTACGTCGGCGCCACCCGCGACGGTAGGGCCGACATGGGCATGGACGCCTACGTCGTGCAGGAGATCATCCTGGTCCCCACCTGCCGGGGCCGCGGCTACGGCAGGCACCTCACGACGTTGCTGGCGCAGCGGCTTCCGGACCGGCACCGGGTCCTGGTCGGCACGATCCACGCCGACAACCGCGGCGCCCTCGAAGCCGCCATCGACGCCGGCCGCTACGACGTCGGCGGCTGGGTCCAGGTGCCCTACCCGAGGACCCGGTCGAGGTAGGCGTTGGTGAACAACCGGTCCGGGTCCACCTCGTCCCGCACCCGTTGGAAGTCCGCCCACCGCGGGTAGGCCGGGGCCAGGTCGTCGGCGGTCCGCGTGTGCAGCTTCCCCCAGTGCGGACGCCCGTCGTACTCCCGCAGGATCTCCTCCACACCACGGAAGTACGCCGTGTGGTCGGTCTGCGCGTTCACGTGGAACGCGAGGTAGACCGACTCCCGGTCGTGCGAGGTGGACAGCCAGATGTCGTCGGCAGGAGAGTGCCGGATCTCGACCGGGAAGCTGATCCGCCAGCCCGAGTCGTCGATCAGCCGGCGTACGTCGGCCAGCGCCCGCATGCCCACCGACCGCGGCACGGCGTACTCCATCTCGCGGAACACCACCCGGCGCGGGGCGGTGAACACCCGGTGCGACGCGTCGCTGTAGGAACGGGCGGTCAGCGCACGCGCGGAGACCCGGTTGACCCGCGGCACCAATCCGGGAGCCCTGTTCCCGAGCCGGTTCAGCCAGCCGAACACGGTGTTGGACAGCAGCTCGTCGTCGACGTAGCCGCGGACCCGGGACAGCGGCCGAGGCTCGTCGACCGTGCGGTTGTTCCGCTTGGTCAGCATCCGGTCCGTGTGCGGGAACCAGTACATGTCCAGGTGGTGGTTGTCCGCGACCAGCTCGTCGAACCGGCCGACCGCCTCGTCCCACGACAGCGGCGCCTCGACCGCCTCCAGCGTGAACGCCGGCTCGACCAGGAAGGTGACCGCGGTGATGATCCCGAGGGCACCGAGACCGATCCGGGCGGCGTGGAAGAGATCGGGGTTCTCCGCCGCCGACGCGTGTACGACGGACCCGGTGGATGTGACCAGCTCGAGGCCGCAGACCTGTGCCGACAAGGACGCCCAGTGCCCGCCGGTGCCGTGGGTCCCGGTGGAGATCGCGCCCGCCACGGTCTGCCGGTCGATGTCACCCATGTTGTGCAGGGCGAGCCCGAGCCGGTGCAACGTGTCGTTGAGGACGTGGAGCGGAGTCCCGGCCAGCACGGTCACCCTCATCGCGTCCCGGTCCAGCGCGCGGATGCCGGAGAGCCGGTCCGGACGCAGCATCAGCTCGTTCGCGACGGCGATGTCGGTGAACGAGTGACCGGTGCCGACCATCTTCACCGACAGCCCGTGGGCCCGGGCCGCGACGACCGCGTCGGCGACCTCACCGGCGTCGGCCGGTGCGAGCTCGTGTGCGGGTCTCGCGGTGGTCAGTCCCGACCAGCTGCGCCACGGGCCACGCGTCGTCCTCCCTTGCATGCCCCGAAGGCTACGACAGCGCGCTTGGGTGTCCCCGCCATACTCGTAACCGTGGCAGCCGCGATCGTCGGAGACGTCCGTAGCCGGATCGGTGACCGGCTGTTCGCGCGCGTCGCGGGGCCCGAGGGTCCCCAGCGGCGAGAACGGATCCACGGCACGCCGGGTCCACGG
>JAICRS010000331.1 GCA_025966335.1 Nocardioidaceae bacterium | reverse complement strand
TGGACGATCGGCATTTCTCGGGGGCTGCTTCGCCGGGGTGTTCCACAGCAAATCGTCGGCACGCGGTCGACGTGAGGGGAACAACCTATGTCTATGACTCAAAGTCGCCAACCATTCGGTCAGGGCGGCAACCACCACCACCCCGAGCCACCTCGGTCCCGTCGACGCCTGCAGCGTAGCGGTGCTCTGCTGGGTGTGTTCGGACTCATCGCTGCAGGTGCGACGTACGCGACGGCGACGCCTGTGCAGGCGCCGCCCACCGGGATGGCCGCAGTCGGCCCGATCAGCAGCGAGCACGGATTCCCGGTCTGGTACCAGGACAGCAGCGGGCTCCGGCTTGAGCAGTGCCTCGATCTCGAGGACCCGATGTGCGATCCGGTATTCCTCCGCGGCGAGATGAAGAACCCGTCGGGCGAGATGTCGTTCCCGGAGAACTTCCCGATGGAGAGCTTCTACATGGCAGCCGACTCGGCCATCGAGCTGCCCAGCGGCGATGACGCAGGTCTGACACTCGCACTGGAGGCGACGTTCGCCAGCGACGACCCTGGCCCGGCGATCGACGAGCAGATGGTCTTCGGACGGGTGCGGATACGGATCGACACACCGTCGACCGGCACCTACACAGTCACCCACCCCTACGGCGTGGACCGGTTCAACGTGACCGACACCGAGGACGGCATCAACTACACGCAGGACATCGGTGCGAGCGTTCTCCAGTTCGGCGACGCTCTGAAGTCGCGGATCAACCCGTTCCTGGTCGCAGAGGGCGGCATGATCGAGACACCGGACGGAAACAAGTACATTGGTGACCCGTCCGTCCCGACTCGAGTGACCGGCAGCCTGCTGGGCACCAACTTCTTCAGGATCGACGGGCCGAACATCGGCGGTCCGGGCATCAACACGATCGAGACCGACATGTTCTCGCTTATGGGCAAGGTGTCGACCAACGCAGGCATCGACCCCGGTCGCGTGACCTACAGCGAGACCGCGGACGGCAGGTACCTCGACGTGTTCGCCAAGGCGGACGACGGTGACGCCGTGACCGTCAGCGCCGACGGCATCCCGGTCACCAAGCTCGCCGGAGACGGGGCCAACTTCTACGCGCGGGTGAAGCTAGAGGGTGCGGTCCCGGAGAACGTGACGATCACGAACGCCAGCGACAAGCCCGTGGCGGTCAAGACCGTTCCGGTCACCGACCAAGTGACGGTCAGCAGTGCGTCGTACGACGCCACCGCCAAGACCCTGACCGTCACGGCGACCTCGAGCGACCAGGACGCCCCACCGGCTCTGACCTTGGCCGGATACGAGGGTGCCACGCTGATGGGCGGTACGGTCACGGTCAGCGAGGTGGCGATTCCGCCGTCGTCGGTCACAGTGTCGTCGGCCGAGGGTGGCTCCGACACGGCTCCGGTCACAATCGGGGGAGACGTTCTCGGTGTGGTCGAAGACGTCACGGCCGTGGCGACCGGTCCGGCAACCGTGATGGCCGGCAACATGGTCACCCTGGACGGCAGCTCTTCCTACAACGCCACGGCCTACGAGTGGACCCAGATCGCTGACCCAGCGGCCGTGCCAGGAACGGACCCCGTGACCGGCGGACCGGTCTCCGTTGAGCCGGCGCCGCTGGTGACGCTCACCGGTGCGGACACGGCGAAACCAACCTTCCAGGCACCTGCCGAACCGACCACCCTGTGGTTCCAGCTGACGGTGCAGGGTCCGGGCGGTCCGAAGACCAGCGATCCGTTGAAGATCGAGGTTCTGGGCCAGGACGTGGCACCGGTTGCGACGGCGACCTCGTCACACGAGACGGCGCTCGTCGGACAGATGGTCACCATCGACGGTTCGCAGAGCATCAACGCCACGTCGTACTCATGGACGCAGGCCGCCGGTACACCCGTGTCGGGGCTCAACATGGCGGCGCCATCCTTGAGCTTCCAGATGCCCAACACGCCGGAGCCGCTGGCGTTCACGTTGACGGTCACATCACCCACGGGGCTCACCTCGTCCGCTACAGCGACGGTGTCCCCGGTCCTTGACACGGTGACGGTGAACTCGGCGGAGCTGCGGACCAGGAAAACCGAGTGGCGCATCCAGGGCAGCGCGTCGTTGACCAACAACAACAACGTGCACGTCTACCTGGCTGACGCCAACGGGGGCAAGCTCGGACACGTCGGTGACGCGGTCGTCGAGCCAGCGGTCGCTCCGGAGACCGGTGGCACCTGGACGCTCCGGGTCCGTGACGGTGTCGATCCCGGAAACGCGAACCGACTTCTGGTCGAGTCGGACAGAGGAGGCTCGGTGCTAACGACCTACAGCAGTCGCCGCTAGCCGGTTGAACACAGCAGTGGCGGGGGCCCCCCCGGCCGGGCCCCCGGGCAGTGGTTAAAGCGCGTGGACCCGCCGGGGGGGGGAAGCGGCCCGGCAAC
>JAICRS010000264.1 GCA_025966335.1 Nocardioidaceae bacterium | reverse complement strand
TCGAGCTGGTGTGCGGTGATCATGTGAAGTGGGAATCCTTGGTCGAGCGGACTGCGGTGGGCGAGACGTCGTTGCGTCGGTTAGTCCGTCGTGACCAGCATGGGCACCAGTCTACGTGGCGACGCCTCGCCGATTGAACGTGGCTGCGGCTGGGTAACTTCCCCTCGCCCGTGACAGGAGAAGGAGCAGCATGCGCTTCAACCCGAAGGCCCGGCTCGACCGGAGCCAGATCCAGAACCGACGCGGCAGCGGCGGGGGTGGTGGTGGCATCGGCTTCCCCGTCGGCGGCAGCGGACGGGGCCTCGGCGTCGGCGGCGGCATCGGCGGGCTGATCGTGCTGGTGATCATCCTGGTCCTGCAGAGCGGCATCTTCTCCGGTGGCGGTGGTCAGGGGCTCGGGCCGCAGACCGGCGGTCCGGTGAACACCGGCAGCGGCGAGCTGTCCCACTGCCGGTCCGGCGCGGACGCGAACAGCGACCCCGACTGCGCCCGGCTGGCGGTCGTCAACTCGATCCAGTCGTTCTGGTCCGAGGCGCTCCCCGAGCAGGCCGGGCAGGAGTACCAACCCTCCGACACGGTGATCTTCTCCGGTCAGGTGAACACCGACTGCGGCGCGGCCAGCTCGCAGGTCGGACCGTTCTACTGCCCCGTCGACGACCAGGTCTACCTCGACACCACCTTCTTCGAGGACATGCTCGAGGGCCAGCTCGGCGGCTCTGGGGGCGACTTCGCGGAGGCCTACGCGCTCGCGCACGAGTACGGCCACCACGTCCAGGACCTGCTCGGCACGATGGGACGGGTCCGCACGCAGCAGGGCGCCGGCAGCGACGCGGTCCGCCTCGAGCTGCAGGCCGACTGCTACGCCGGGATGTGGACCCGGTTCGCCACCCAGGCCGAGGACGCCGACGGCGAGGTGTTGATCCAGGAGCTCACCCAGGAGGACATCAACGAGGCGCTCGACGCGGCCCGGGCGGTCGGCGACGACCGGATCCAGCAGCAGACCTCCGGACGGGTGGACCCGGACTCCTGGACGCACGGGTCGGCCGAGCAGCGGATGCGCTGGTTCATGATCGGCAAGGAGAAGGGCACGCTACGCGCCTGCGACACGTTCTCAACCCGGCAGCTCTGAGCTCCCGACCCTCGGCCTAGACTCGGCCGGTGCCCACCTCGTTATCCGGACGTAGCTCCGCGCGCGACCTGGCCCTGATCGCGATCTTCGCCGGGATCGTGGCCGCGCTCGGCCTGATCCCCGCGCTCTACCCCTTCGGCATGGCCGTGCCGATCACCGCCCAGTCGCTGGGTGTGATGCTCGCCGGCGCCGTCCTCGGTGCGCGCCGCGGAGCCCTTGCCCTGGTGGTCCTGCTCGCGCTGGTCGCCGTGGGTCTCCCGTTGCTGGCCGGCGGGCGCGGCGGTCTGGGGGTGTTCTTCACACCGACCGTGGGTTACCTCGTCGGCTTCCCGGTTGCGGCGTTCGTCGTCGGCTGGCTGACCGAGAAGGGTGGCGCGCCGTACCGAATGCACTGGGGCATCGCCGCGAACATCACCGGCGGCATCGTGGTGATGACCGTCCTCGGCATCGCCGGGATGGCGCTGGTGGCCGACCTGTCGGTCGGGGCCGCGACCGTGGCCGCACTCGTCTACGTCCCCGGTGACCTGGTCAAGGCGGTGGTCGCGGCGGTGGTCGCCCGCGGGGTGCACGCGTCGTACCCGGGCCTGCTGACCATGCGCAGCCGGATCCGGGAGACCTCGGCTGTCTGAGCGGGTCCGCGACGTCCCCGCGGCTCCGGACCCGGTGCGGGCGGTCCTCGACGCCCACGCGGACGGCGACCTGATCGCCCTGGCGACCTCCGGCTCGACCGGTACGCCCCGGCGGGTGGTGCGTACGACGGACTCGTGGGTGTCCTCGTTCGGGCACGTCGCGGAGCTGACCGGCCTCGACACCCGCTCACGTCTCTGGGTGCCGGGGCCGCTGACATCGACGATGAACCTGTTCGCGGCCGTGCACGCGGCCTTCGTCGGTGCCACGACCACGGCATCGCCGGCCGGAATGACGCACGCCCAGCTGACTCCTGCCGCACTCGGACGATGCCTCGACCACGGCACCGAGCTCGGCGGCGTCCACGTGGTCGTCGCCGGTGACCGGCTCGAGCCGGCTCTCTCCGATCGCGCGAAGCGGGCCGGGGCACAGGTCAGCCACTACTACGGCGCCGCCGAGCTGTCCTTCGTGGCCTGGGGATCCCACGCGGACAACCTTCAACCTTTCCCTGAGGTCGAGATTTCGGCTCGCGAGGAGGTGCTGTGCGTGCGCTCGCCCTACCTGTGCCGCGGGTACGACGGAGCGTCCGGCCCGTTCCGCACGGGACCCGACGGGTTCGCCACGGTGGGTGACCGGGGCGCGGTGACCGACGGGATCGTCCGGGTCTGGGGACGCGGTGACGTGGCCGTCACCACCGGAGGTACGACGGTCCTCGTCGCTGATGTGGAACGGGTGCTCCGGCCGACGGTCGCCGGTGAGGTGGTGGTGGTCGGAGTGCCGCACCCGGACCTGGGGCAGGTGGTGGCGGCGGTCCTCACCGACGCCGGATCGTTCACGGCTGCGCGGTCGGCTGCCCGCTCCCGGCTCCCCGACACACACCGACCCCGGCGCTGGTTCGAGGTCGCCGACCTGCCGCTGACGCCGGCCGGGAAGGTCGACCGGGCCGCGCTCACCGCGCTGCTCGTCTCACCGGACCGGGCCGCGCGCCGGCTCATCTGAGCCGCGCCGCTAGCGTTGACCTGCCATGAGCCCCGCCACCGAACCCGCCCGCGACAGTCGCCCGGTGATCGTCGACGCGCGACGCACGCCGATCGGGACGGCGGGACGGTCGCTGGCGGCGCTCACCGCCGTCGACCTGGCCGCTCCGGTGCTGGCCGCTCTGGCCGAAGGGATCGAACCGACCGGCGTCCCAGTGGCGGACCTGCACGACGTGGTGCTCGGCAACTGCATGGGTCCGGGCGGCGACGTCGCCCGGGTCGCCGCACTGGCGGCCGGTCTTCCGGTGGCGGTGCCGGCGCTGACCGTGGACCGGCAGTGCGGCAGCGGCCTCGCGGCGATCGCGGTGGCCGCCTCCCTGGTGCGTTCCGAGCCCGGGATCGTGCTCGCCGGCGGCGTGGAGTCCGCCTCGACAGCACCGTGGCGGTTCTGGCCGCCCACGCCGGGTGCCGGTCCGGAGCGCTACGAACGCGCTCCGTTCGCCCCCGCCGCCCTCGGCGACCCGGAGATGGGGCTGGCCGCCGACCTGCTCGCCGCCGAGCACCGGATCTCCCGGGCCCGGCAGGACGAGTACGCCGCGCGTTCGCACGCGCTGACCGTGGCCACCCGGGACCGAGGCGGCTTCGCCGACGAGACCGTCCCCGTCGGCGGGGTGAGAGTCGACGACCGGCCGCGGCCGGGGTTCTCGGTGGACCGGCTCGCCCGGCTTCGACCGGCCTTCCGCGACGACGGCACGGTCACGGCCGGCAACTCCTGCGGAATCAACGACGGCGCGGCGGCGGTGACACTGGTGGACGCGGAGACCCACCGCTCGCTGGACATCGACGCCCTGCGGGTGCTGGCGACCGCGACCGCCGGGGTGGACCCGAACCGGCCCGGGCTCGGCATCGTCCCGGCCACACGCCTCGCACTGACCCGGGCCGGCCTCACCCTGGACGACATCGACGTGATCGAGCTCAACGAGGCGTTCGCCGGCCAGGTGCTCGCCTGTTGCAACCTCCTCTCGCTGGACCCGGGACGGGTCTGCGTCGAGGGCGGAGCACTTGCCCTGGGACATCCCTGGGGCGCCTCGGGCGCT
>JAICRS010000256.1 GCA_025966335.1 Nocardioidaceae bacterium | reverse complement strand
GTCAACATCGCCATCGGCGTCGTGCTCGGGGTGATGATCATCGCGACCGACCACCGGTGGGTGCGGATCCTGGCCCCGCTCGTCTACGTCGGGTCGGTGGTCGGTCTCGCGCTGGTGCTGGTGATGGGGTCGACGATCAACGGCTCCCGGTCCTGGCTGATGCTCGGCGGGATGTCGATCCAGCCGGCTGAGTTCGCCAAGCTCGCGGTGATCATCGGGATGGCGCTGCTGGTCGCCGAGCGCACCGAGAACTCGCTGCGGCAACGCCAGGTCAAGCACCTCGACGTCCTCGGCATGCTGGCGATCGCCGCGGTCCCGGCCGCGCTGATCATGCTCCAGCCCGACCTCGGCACGATGCTGGTGCTCTCCGCGACGGTGTTCGGGGTGGTCGCCCTGTCCGGTGCGCCACGCCGCTGGCTGGTGGCGCTGGCCGTCGGTGCGGTGTCGACGGCGGTGCTCGCGGTCCAGCTCGGGCTGCTCGAGGACTACCAGCTCGACCGGTTCCTGGCCTTCACGAACCCGGAGCTCGACCCCCGCGGCGCGGGCTACAACACCACCCAGGCGCGGATCGCGATCGGCAACGGCGGCGTGTTCGGGCAGGGCCTGTTCGACGGCTCGCAGACCAAGTCCGGCTTCGTTCCCGAGCAGCACACCGACTTCATCTTCACCGTCGCCGGTGAGGAGCTCGGCCTGGTCGGCTCGGCGGTGCTGATCGCGCTGCTCGGTGTCGTGCTCTGGCGGGCGCTGACCATCGCCGCCCACGCCGACGACCTGTTCGGCCGGCTCGCGGCGGGCGGGGTCGCCTGCTGGTTCGGCTTCCAGGCGTTCCAGAACATCGGCATGTGCCTCGGCATCATGCCGGTGACCGGAGTACCGCTGCCGCTCGTGTCCTACGGCGGCTCGTCGATGTTCGCCACGCTGATGGCGGTCGGCCTGCTGCAGAACATCCACCTGCGGACCGAGCGCTCGATGGGCCTCGGCGTGACCCGATCGACCCTGTCCCGCTCCCGTTTCTGACGCCGCCCGCCGTTCTGCCCGAACGCCCCATGGACGGAACCGGCCTGCGGGCGGCACCCTGAGAGGTGAGGGGACCACGAGCGGAGGCCGTCATGGATCTGGCCACGGTGTACCGACGGACCATGGAGTGCTGGGCGGTGCGCGTCAACGCGGTCCGGCCCGAGCAGTGGGAGGACCCGACCCCGTGCCGGGACTGGACCGTGCGCGACCTGGTCAACCACGTGGTCGGCGAGGACCTGTGGACGGTCCCGCTGATGCGTGGAAGCACCCTTGAGGAGGTGGGCGACCGGCTCGAGGGGGACCTGCTCGGGGAGGACCCGATCGTGACGGCGCTGCGCGCGGCGGCGGAGGCGGAGTCGGTGGTCGCCGAGACGTTGCCGTCCGGTGGCACGGTGCAGCTGTCCTACGGCGAGGAGACGATGGCGGAGTACGTCCACCAGCTCGCCGCCGACCACCTCATCCACGCCTGGGACCTCGCGGCCGCCACCGGCGGTGACACCAGGCTCGACACGGCACTGGTCACCTCGGTGGCGGGCTGGTTCGCAGACCGTGAGGAGATCTACCGGGCGGCGGGCGCGATCGGGCCACGGACCTCGACCACCGGTGCGGCCCAGCACGACCTGCTCGCGGGGTTCGGGCGGGACGCGGAGTGGGGGCCGAACCACGCCGCGCTCGCCCGCTTCTCGACCGCGTTCGGCCGCGGCGACGTCGAGACGATCATGGCGTTGATGACCGACGACTGCGTCTTCGAGGCAACCGGGCCGGCCCCGGACGGCGTACGCCACGAGGGCGCGGAGGCGGTCCGTGCGGTGTGGCTGGACCTGTTCGGATCGACCGCGGATGCCGCCTTCATCGAGGAGGAGTCGTTCGTGCGCGGGGACCGGGCGGTGCTGCGATGGAGGTTCACCTGGTCGCGGCCCGACGGCGCACCCGGTCACGTGCGCGGCGTGGACGTGCTCCGGCTGCGCGATGGCAAGGTCGCGGAGAAGCTCTCCTACGTCAAGGGCTGACCACGACGGCCGACGAGAACGCGCTGTCGTGGCCGGCGGAGATCTCCTAGGGTGGCGCGGGTGCGGTCGGTCTCCTCGGTGTGCGCGGCGCGTCTCGTGGCGCTGCTGGTGCTGTGCGCGGTGCTCGCCGCGTGCACCGCCACTGACCCGCAGCAGAGTCCTGAGTCGGACCGGGCCGCCCTCGACGCCTCGATCACCCAGTTCCGGCACGACGAGGGGACCCGCAACCTCCGCGCCGGAGTGACCAACCTGGGGAGCGCCGCGGTGACGGTGACCCGGGCGAGACTGTCGTGGTCGGGGTTCGCGCCCACCTCGGTGGAGCTCGAGCCGTGGACCCTGGAGCCAGGCAGGACCGCCGGGTTCACACTCCAGTACGGCGCCGCGCGCTGCGAGGACGAGCCCACCGGCAGGCCGCGGCTGGACGTGGTCGTCGACGGCCGGGAGCACCGGCTGCCGCTCACCGTCGAGGACCCGCAGCTGCTGGAGCGCCTCTACCGGAACGAGTGCGCGGAGCACCGGCTCGATGCCACCGGGACGGTGTCCCTGCGGCTGGACGACGCGCCGGTCCGGCTGGCCGGTGAGGAGTACCTGCTCGGCGACGTGCTCGTCCGGCGCAGGCCCGGGTCGAGCGCCCGGCTCACCATCGTCGACGTGGGCGGCAGCGTGCTGCTGCGGCTGACGCCCCGGGACACCGGTGCGCTGCCGGCCCACCTGGACGCGGACCAGCGGTCGCTCCGGGTGCCGGTGCTGGTCGGGTCCGCGCACCGGTGCGACGCGCACGCCCTCGGCAACAGCTCCCAGACGTTCCTGCTCAGTGTCTACGTGCGGCGCGGCCAGGACCCGGTGCACCGGGTGATCACCGTCCCGGACGACGGCAGCAAGGCGCTGCTCACCGAGCTGATCGCCCGCGACTGCCGCTGACACCGGGCGAAACGCGGTGTCGGGGGCGTGCGCTCGACGGCCCGGGCTGGAAGGATCCGGGTATGACTGCTGCGCACCAGCCGGATCCCGTCATCGTCGACGCCGTCGAGCACGTGAGCAACCGCTTCGGCGTCCAGGGGCTGCGGGAGATGATCGATCTCGCGCGGGCCGAGCTCGCCCAGGCGGAGGCAGCGCTCGAGGAGCTGTCCGACCTCGGGGGTTAGATCGAGCGCGGCGTCCGACGTACTCTTGGGGGTCTCCACCCCCTTCCTCGAGAGGTCGATGCATGCCCGCCGCAACCGCCGAGTCCCTCTTTCCGCGACTTGAGCCGCTGCTGCCGTCGGTGCAGAAGCCGATCCAGTACGTCGGGGGCGAGCTGAACTCGACACAGAAGGACTGGGACTCCACCGAGGTCCGCTGGGCGCTGATGTACCCCGACGCCTACGAGGTGGGCCTGCCCAACCAGGGCGTGCAGATCCTCTACGAGGTGCTCAACGAGCGCGACTGGATCATGGCCGAGCGCACCTACTCGGTGTGGCCGGACATGGAGCGCACCATGCGCGAGCACCGGATCCCGCAGTTCACCGTCGACAACCACCGCCCGGTCCGCGCGTTCGACGTCCTCGGGATCTCCTTCGCCACCGAGCTCGGCTACACCAACCTGCTGACCGCGCTCGACCTGGCCGGCATCCCCCTGCACGCCGCCGACCGGACCGCCGAGGACCCGATCGTGATCGCCGGCGGGCACGCCGCGTTCAACCCGGAGCCGGTGGCCGATTTCGTGGACGCGGCGGTGCTCGGTGACGGCGAGGAGATCGTGCTGGCGATCTCCGCCGTGGTCCGGGAGTGGAAGCAGGAGGGCTGCCCCGGGCTGGACGGCCGCACCCCGCGCGACGAGCTGCTCTACCGACTCGCCGTGTCCGGCGGCGTCTACGTGCCGAAGTTCTACGACGTCGACTACCTGCCGGACGGCCGGATCAAGCGGGTCGTGCCGAACACCTCGGGTGTGCCGTGGCGGGTGCACAAGCACACGCTGATGGACCTCGACGCGTGGC
>JAICRS010000307.1 GCA_025966335.1 Nocardioidaceae bacterium | reverse complement strand
CGTCAGCGTCGAGCCGGGCAGCGAGGTGGTCGCCACGACGTACGACGCCGCTCCCGCCGCCCTGGTCCTGCGCCCGCCCTCGGGCGACGTCCAGGTCGTCGACCTGTACCTCTGCGGTGACCTCGAGCCGCGACGTTCGATCACGCTGACCGCGCCCTGACCGGTCCCCGTCCGCCACGGGTGGCGCTCCTGGGGCAGGTGTGACTGGCGTGGGGAACCCGGCCGCAACCCGTCGCGCGGCACACCGGGACGGACCCCACGGGGGAATGACGCTCGCCTACGATCGGTTGAGTCGTGTGGGTCCCACCGACCCGACCAGCAGTCTCTTCCAGGAGTTGAACCGCACTCATGACCGACCCCCGCAACGTCATCATCATCGGCTCCGGACCGGCCGGCTACACCGCCGCCGTCTACGCCGCGCGTGCCTCGCTGCACCCACTGGTGTTCGAGGGCTCGGTGACCGCGGGTGGCGCCCTGATGAACACGACCGAGGTCGAGAACTTCCCCGGGTTCCGCGACGGCATCATGGGCCCGGCCCTGATGGACGAGATGCGCGCGCAGGCCGAGCGCTTCGGCGCCGAGCTGGTGTCCGACGACATCATCGAGGTCGACCTGACCGGCGAGACCAAGGTCGTGAAGACCGCGACCGACACCTACACCGCCCGGTCGGTGATCCTCGCGACCGGCTCCGGCTACCGCAAGCTCGGCCTCCCCAACGAGGCGGAGCTCTCGGGCCGCGGTGTCTCGTGGTGCGCGACGTGTGACGGCTTCTTCTTCCGCGAGCAGCACATCGCCGTGGTCGGCGGTGGCGACTCCGCCATCGAGGAGGCGACGTTCCTGACGCGCTTCGGCTCGAAGGTCACCCTGATCCACCGTCGCGGCGAGCTGCGGGCCTCCAAGATCATGCAGGAGCGCGCGTTCGCCGACCCGAAGCTCGAGGTCCGCTGGAACTCCGAGGTCGCGTCCATCAACGGCACCGACCGGCTCGAGTCGCTGACCCTGCGCGACACCGAGACCGGAGAGACCAGCGAGCTCGAGGCGACCGGGCTGTTCATCGCGATCGGCCACGACCCGCGCTCGGAGCTGCTGGCCGGCCAGGTCGACCTCGACGACGACGGGTACGTGCTGGTGCAGCACCCCTCGACACACACGAACCTGCCGGGCGTCTTCGCCTGCGGTGACCTCGTCGACCACCACTACCGGCAGGCCATCACCGCTGCCGGCACCGGCTGCGCAGCGGCCCTGGACGCCGAGCGCTACATCGCCGCCCTGGACCACGTCGCCTCGACCGCCGGCGCCGCGGAGGTGCTCACCCAGGAGTCCGTCGGCGCCGGGCTCTGAGCCCGAGCACCGGAACAAACGTCCCGGGCGACGTGTTCACATCATCATCAGCGCAGCACACCGCCCCCGAAGCAGATCGACAGAGGAGAGTCCCCGTGGGAAAGAACATGGCCCCCGTCACCGATGACGAGTTCGAGGCCCAGGTGCTGAAGTCCGACAAGCCGGTGCTGGTCGACTTCTGGGCGGAGTGGTGCGGTCCGTGCCGTCAGGTCGACCCGATCCTCGACGAGATCGCGGCGTCGCACGGTGACAAGCTCACGTTCCTCAAGATGAACGTCGACGAGAACCCCGTGACGCCGTTCTCCTACCGCGTCAACGGGATCCCGACCATCAACGTCTACCAGAACGGCGAGGTCGTCCGGTCGATCGTCGGCGCCCGCCCCAAGGCCGCGCTGCTCAAGGAGCTCTCCGAGTTCATCGACGCCTGATCCTCACCCCGACAAGGCCCCGCTGACAGCGTTCGGCGGGGCTTTCGTCTGCGCGCGATCGTGCTTGTAACCGGGTGTTCGTTCAACTGACCGAGCGTTTGAACGCTCGTGAAGTGCGACGAACACCCGGTTACAGCTCCCGTCGCCGGGGATGCCGCAGGGTGCGCATCGAGCGGGTGGGCCGCTCGGTGCTCGGCTTGGGGGTGGGGCGGACGACGCCGATCAGCTTCTCGAGGGCGGCCTCGACCTCGTCGCGCCAGGTCAGCGCGGAGCGCAGGTCCATCCGCATCCGGGGGGTACGGGCGTGCGGCCGGTGGGTCTTGAAGCCCACGCTGCCCAGGAACTCGACCGACGCCACGCACCGGCTGCCCCGGGGGTGGTCGCGCGGCGCGTGAGAGGTGTCCCAGCCGACGTCGCCACGGGTGTCGCCGAAGGCCTCCACCGCCTTGATCCCGCCGCGCTCGATCAGGTCACGCGCCATGCCCTGCACCAGCATCCGCCCGAGGCCGCCGCGGCGGGAGTCGGGGGCGACGTACACCTGCGTCAGCAGCACCGCGTCGGCCGAGACCGGCGCGGTCGGGAACGAGGCGGCACCCGGCAGGAAGGCCTCGGGGGCGTAGAGCGCGAACCCCTTCGGCTCACCATCCACCAGGACCACGCGCCCGCACGAGCCCCAGTCGCGCAGCACCGCCGAGACCCACGCGTCGACCTCGTCGGCAGGGTCGTCCACGCGACCGCGGCGGACCGGGTCGAGCTGCCAGAACACGCAGGAGCGACACGGGGCCGTGAGCTCGTCGAGGTGGTCGAGCGTGAGCCGGACGACCTTGCGCGACACCGGCGCCTCCCTTCCTGCGAGCACGCGTGACCGATCACCCAGCGGGCCCGACTGTCTCGATGCGTCCCTGATCGTTCATGCTAGACGCGTCATGGACCCTGCCATCCCGACCGGACCGGTCAACGCCAGCACGCGCCTCGACAGCTACGTCGACCGCTACGCCGCGCGTACCCAGGGCATGACGGCCTCCGAGATCCGCGCCCTGTTCGCCGTCGCGTCCCGGCCCGAGGTGGTCTCGCTGGCCGGCGGGATGCCCAACATCTCCGGCCTCCCGCTGGACGTCGTCGGCAGCGCGATCGGCGACCTGATCGCCAACCACGGCCCCGTCGCCCTCCAGTACTCCTCCGGGCAGGGCGACCCCACGCTGCGCGAGCAGATCTGCGAGGT
>JAICRS010000337.1 GCA_025966335.1 Nocardioidaceae bacterium | reverse complement strand
CTGTGCTGCTGTTCCTCGACCTGTGCACCGCAGTTCGCCGTCATATGACCTGACAGCGGACGTCACGGTCCCGGCGTTAGGTGTTGATGCTGGTCGGCCCGACAGGTGGGTCGATGAGGCTCGCCGCCTCAGAGTCGGACTATCGAGCGAACCGTTCGGGCTGCGCTCGGATCCGTTCGATCCTCACGTGATCGAACATCTGAACGTGCTCATCGAGCGCGTCCAGCTCCGTCGTGCCGTACGAGCCGAAGAAGGTCTCGATGCGGCCGTCACGCAAGGACTCTCGCCACTCCGCCTCTCGATTCGCGATCGGGCCGACAGTTGCCTCGATGGTGGCTCGTACCTCGTGGAGGCCCAGCCAGTCGTAGCCATCCAGGACCACGTCGAGCTGATCGGGGTCCGGGTAGTTGAAGAAGTACTGGTGTAGTCCGCCATTCATCACCTCCCACTCGAACAACCGGGTCGAGAGGTAGGCAGCGACCTCTGGGTCTTGGGAGCGGAGCGCAGTTGGGCTGTTGAGGTCGACGAGCTGGACTAGGAGACTGCTGAGCAACTGGTGTCGCTGGTGCCGGTGCGGGGCGCTTGTTTCACGTCGTTGCGTTGGCCGCGAGCGCAACTTTCGGAACAAGGTGAAACGGCGGCTGTGGCCAGCTGCGATGGGGGCTGTGGTTGTCAGGCGATGGCCCAGCCGCCGGTTCCGCGTGTGAGCCCGAGGGTGATGAGTCGCTGGAGGTTGACCGCAGCGACGCGGTGGCCGAGCCAGAGCTGGTTGCGGTCGGTGCCGCGGTAGCGGAGCCGCCGGCTGCCGCGCACGAGCCAGGCGATGCTGCGTTCGACCATGGGCCGGTGCTGCCGGTAGGGGTCGGTGAACGCGTCGGTGGCGGCGAAGCCCCTGGCGGCGGCGAGAAGCCCGTGATGGGCATGCAGGGCGATGATCCGTCCGCGGGTGGCGGTCGTGCAGCGCTGTCGCAGGGCGCAGTCGTCGCAGCGGCGCCCGAAGCGGGCGTTGCGCCGGGCGGTGATCGCCACGGTGATGCCGGCGGGGCAGGTGACGGTGCCGGCGGTCTCGTTGATGTTGAAGTCGTCGAGGGTGTAGCCGCCCTCGACCGCGGGCCGCAGGGGCGGGGGCTTGATGAGCGCGGTCATGTCCCGCTCGTTGAGGTGGTGGCGGAGCTCGCCGGTGCCGTAGGCGGAATCGCCCAGGACTTCGGTGCCTGCCGGTTCGCCGGCGAGCAGGCCGGGGGCGGCCTCCGCGTCGCTCGTGTTGCCGGCGGTGAGCGCACACGAGGTGATCAGCCCGGTATCGGGCTCCGCCGCGATGTGGGCCTTGTAGCCGTCCCGGTAGGCGTGGCGGGTCTTGTGCACGTGCCGGGACTCGGGATCCACCGTCGAGATCACCCGGTCCGGTGCCGTGCGCTGGGCGATGCGCCAGCGGCCGGGCCCGTCGCCGGGTTCGACATCCTGGCCGGCGACCAGCGCCAACAGCGCGACCGCGTCGGTCTGCGTCTCGTCCAACTCGAGAGCCTCGGCGGCCCATACCAGCTCATTCGCGTCATCGACCAGCTCCGAGATGAGCCGGTCGATGTCGCCGGGGTCGTCCCAATCGCACGGCGGCCGGCCGGGCTCGAGGTTGTGCTCACGCACCCACACCTCGGCGAGCTCGGGAACGAGCTTGCGGACCCGGCGGATCTGCGTGGCGAGCATCGTCACCGTGTCCTGGCGGGCCACCGCGTCATCCAACACGGTCGAATCGAGTGCCCGCCGGTGCTTGCGGGCGATGACCCCGGTCTCGGCGATCACGGCGCGCACCGCGCCGAAGATCCGCTCCGGGTCGCCGCTCGCCCGCAGCTTGTTGCGCCACAACGTCAACACCGTCGGATGAAACGCCTCATCGGTGATCGCCAGACCCGCCGCGGCCTTCCAAGCGATGTCGGTCTGCAATGCCCGACACGCCTCGCGGTCCGACCGGCTCTCCAGCGCCTGCAGCACCATCACCGTCGCGATCACATCCGCCGGCACCGACGGGCGGCCACGACCCGACGGGAACAGGTCCGCGAACATCTCATCGGGAAACAGCCGGTGGCGATGCTCGGCCAGGAACGCGTGCACCGACCCCTCCCCGAGCAGATGGCTGCACAGCGCAGCCGCGTCGAGCAGCTCCCGATCCGGACGAGACGACCCCTGCACACCCGCGGTCTACCTCACCGCCACCGAAAACGCGAGCCCGGCCCGCCGATTGCTCAGCAGTCTCCTAGGACGCTGTTGAAGAATCTGCTCGTTGGTTCTCGCGTTTTCGGTGGGCGCGGGGGACACTCG
>JAICRS010000097.1 GCA_025966335.1 Nocardioidaceae bacterium | reverse complement strand
GCTCGGTGAACACGAAGCTCATGCTCTGGTGCTGGTCGGGAATGAGCCACAGGATCGCGACGACGATCGCCGCGCCCGCGACGTGCCACCAGACCGAGAAGTTGTTCAGGATCGCCATCAGGTGGCCGCTGAAGATGATGAGCACCGCGGCGATGGCCAGGATCGCGACGAACAGCAGGAAGACCCGGGTCAGCGAGTAGCCCTCGGCCCAGCCGGAGCTCCACGTGCTCAGGGTGAGGTCGAAGAAGGTCGCGCACCCGTAGGCGACCGACGCGGTCACCGCCAGCAGGCCGATCAGGTTCAGCCAGCCGGTGAAGAAACCGGCCCGGGCGCCGCCCATCTTGGCGGCCCACCAGTAGATGCCGCCCGAGGTCGGGTACGCCGAGACCAGCTCGGACATCGTGAACCCGACGATCAGGATGAACACGGAGATGATCGGCCAGCCCCACGAGATCGCGACCGGACCACCGTTGTTCCACGCCTGCCCGAAGGTGGTGAAGCAGCCGGCGAGGATCGAGATGATCGAGAACGAGATCGCGAAGTTGGAGAACCCGGACCAGGACCGGTTCAGCTCCTGCTTGTAGCCGAGCTCTGCGAGCCTGCGCTCGTCCGCTGACAGATGGGACAGATCGGCCATGGGAACTCCCGTGTAGGGCGGCAAGGTTGGCCGATGCTAGCGCGGGCCCGAAGATAGCGTCTAGACCTTATAAAGCAAAAAGGTTTGAAGTCCGACCATTGACAGCCGCCGGCCTCCGTACCCAGACTGTCCCGCGTGACGGCCCTCGTGAAGGATGAGTTGACCGAGGCCGTTCTGCGTCCGGTGCGAGGTCATCACGCCTTCGAGGCCTGCGTGGAACAGCTCGGCACGGCGATCCGGCTCGGTGTCTACGCACACGGCAGCAGCCTTCCCCCGGAGCGCGAGCTGGCCGAACGGCTGGATGTCTCCCGGGCGACCCTGCGCGAGGCGATCGCTGCGCTGCGCGCCGCTCACCTGGTCGAGACGAGGCGTGGACGAGGCGGCGGGACGATCGTCAGCCACCGGCCCTCCGCGCCGGCGCACGGCACCCCACCGGACCTCGGTCCGCGCAGGGCGCACCTCCTCGACACCCTGGTCTTCCGCCGGGTGGTCGAACCGGGCGGATGCCACATCGCCGCCGGGCGCCGGCTGAGCGAAACCCAGCGCCGGCTGCTCGACGACGCCCACGATGCCGTCGCCAACGCCCCGGACCCGGCCACCCACCGGCAGGCCGACTCCCGGTTCCACCTGGCGATCGCCATGGTCACCGAGTCCGCCCAGGTGCTCCAGGCGGTGACCGCGGTCCAGGCGGACCTGCACGACATGCTCAACGCGATACCGGTGCTCGAGGTCAACATCGAGCACTCGAACAAGCAGCACCGCAGCATCGTGGACGCGATCGCCGGCGGTGACGCTACGAAGGCTCGCCGGGTGATGGAGAGCCACTGCGACGACACCGCCGCCCTGCTCCGCGGGCTGCTGGGCTAGGCCGGACCGATGAAAGGACCGCGATGAGCGCTGGAACACGGAACGAGCGCCTGCTCACCCTTGACGGACTCAAGCAGAAGATCCGCGACGGTGACATCGACACGGTGATCGTCGCGTTCACCGACATGCAGGGGCGGTTGCAGGGCAAGCGCCTGCACGCGCAGTACTTCGTCGACTTCGCGGTGGAGCACGGCACCGAGGGCTGCAACTACCTGCTCGGCGTCGACGTCGACATGAACACCGTCGCCGGCTACGCGATGACCTCGTGGGACAAGGGCTACGGCGACATGGAGTTCGCTCCGGACTTCGACACGATCCGGCTCCTTCCCCACCTGCCCGCGACGGCGATGGTCCAGTGCGACCTGATGTGGATGGACCACCGCCCGGTCGAGCCCTCGCCCCGCCGGATCCTGCGCCACCAGCTCGAGCAGGCCGCCGAGATGGGCTACGTCGCGCTTGCCGGCACCGAGCTGGAGTTCATCGTGTTCGACGACTCCTTCGAGGAGGCATGGAGCGCCGGCTACCGGGACCTCACCCCCGCGAACCAGTACAACGTCGACTACTCGATCCTCGGCACGTCGCGGGTCGAGCCGCTGCTGCGGGACATCCGGAACACCATGTATGCGGCGGGGATGACCGTGGAGGGCGCCAAGGGAGAGTGCAACCTGGGGCAGCACGAGATCGGGTTCCTCTACGACGACGCCCTGACCACCGCCGACAACCACGCGGTCTACAAGACGGCGGCCAAGGAGATCGCGTCCCAGCACGGCAAGTCGCTCACGTTCATGGCCAAGTTCAACGAGCGCGAGGGCAGCTCCTGCCACATCCACCTGTCCCTGCGCGGCGCCGACGACAGCATCGTGTTCTGGGACGACGGGGACGGCACCAGGACCCCGCTCTACGACCAGTTCGTGGCCGGCGTGCTGGCCACGATGGCCGACTTCACGCTGCTCTACGCGCCGAACATCAACTCCTACAAGCGGTTCGCCGACGGCTCCTTCGCGCCGACCACCATCGGCTGGGGCACCGACAACCGCACCTGCGCGGTCCGCCTCGTCGGCAAGGGAGCCGGTGCCCGGATGGAGAACCGGATCCCCGGCGGCGACGTCAACCCGTACCTCGCGCTCGCCGCGATGCTCGCCGGCGGCCTGCACGGCATCGAGCAGGAGCTCGAGCTCGAGCCCGAGCTGGTCGGCAACGCCTACGTGTCGGACAAACCGCGGGTGCCGCGCACGCTCCGCGACGCCCGCGAAGTGTTCGCGAGCTCGGCCATCGCCCGCAAGGCCCTCGGTGACGAGGTCGTCTCCCACTACACCAACATGGCCGACGTGGAGCTGGCCGCGTTCGACGCCGCGGTCACCGACTGGGAGCTGCGCCGCGGCTTCGAAAGGATGTGAGGATTCCTCGATGAGCACCTACACCGTCATCAACCCGTCCACCGCGGAACCGGTGACCGAGGTCGCGCTGGCCACCGTCGAGCAGACGGACGCGTTGATCGAGCGGGCGCAGGAGGCCTTCCCGGCCTGGCGCGACCTGGCACCGGGCGCCCGGGCCACCCTGCTGCGCCGGTTCGCGGCGGTCGTCGATGACCACATCGACGAGCTCGCCGAGCTCGAGGTCCGCAACGCCGGGCACACCTGGAGCAACGCGACCTGGGAGGCGGGCAACGTCCGCGACGTCCTCAACTACTACTCCGCGGCGCCGGAGCGCCTGTTCGGGCGGCAGATCCCGGTGGCCGGCGGGGTCAACCTGACCTTCCACGAGCCGCTCGGGGTCGTCGGTGTGATCGTGCCCTGGAACTTCCCGATGCCGATCGCCGGCTGGGGCTTCGCCCCGGCCCTGGCTGCCGGCAACTGTGTCGTGCTCAAACCGGCCGAGCTGACCCCGCTGACCGCCATCCGGATCGCCGAGCTCGCGCTCGAGGCCGGCCTTCCCGAAGGCGTGTTCACCGTCATCCCGGGCAAGGGGTCGGTGGTCGGCGAGCGGTTCGTGACCCATCCGCTGGTGCGCAAGATCTGCTTCACCGGGTCCACCGAGGTCGGCAAGCAGATCATGGCCGGCTGCGCAGACCAGGTGAAGCGGTGCACGCTCGAGCTGGGCGGGAAGAGCGCGAACGTGGTGTTCGCCGATGCGGACCTCGCCAAGGCAGCCGCCACCGCGCCGTACGCCGTGTTCGACAACGCCGGCCAGGACTGCTGCGCCCGGTCCCGGATCCTGGTGGAGCGGTCGGCGTACGACGAGTTCCTCGGCCTGCTCGAACCCGCGGTCAAGGGGATGAAGGTCCTCGACCCCGGTGACAGGTCCAGCGAGATGGGCCCGCTGATCTCGGCCCGGCAGCGCGAGACCGTGCAGGGGTTCCTGGACGAGGTCGACGTCGCCTACACCGGCTCGGCGCCTGCCGGTGACGGGTTCTGGCTGCCGCCGACGGTGGTGCTCGCGGAGTCGCCCGACGAGCGGATCTGGCGCGAGGAGGTGTTCGGACCCGTGGTCGCGGTGATGCCGTTCGACGACGAGCAGGACGCGATCGACAAGGCCAACGACACCGAGTACGGCCTGTCCGGCTCGGTCTTCACCCGCGACCTGGGCCGCGCGCTGCGCGTCTCCCGCGGAGTCGCCGCCGGCAACCTGAGCGTGAACTCCCACGCGTCGGTGCGGTACTGGACGCCGTTCGGCGGTTACAAGCAGTCGGGACTCGGCCGGGAGCTGGGCCCCGATGCGCCCCAGGCGTTCACCGAGGAGAAGAACGTCTTCATCTCCGACGAGTAGGCACCCACATCTCCCCGCCGGCACAGCCGGTCGCACCTCCGAGAAGGGAACCGATCAGACATGGCAGGACGGCTCGACGGCAGGGTTGCCGTGATCACCGGCGGATGTTCCGGCATCGGCCTGGCGACCGTGAACCGGTTCGCCGAGGAGGGCGCCAGGGTGGTGATCGGCGACCTCGACGACGTCAACGGCAAGGAGATCGCCGAGCGCATCGGCGGCACCTTCGTGCACGTGGACGTGACCAGCAAGGACGAGGTGGACGCGCTGTTCAAGGTCGCCAAGGACACCTACGGGTCGGTCGACATCGCGTTCAACAACGCCGGCATCTCCCCTCCCGAGGACGACTCGATCCTGGACACCGACCTCGACGCCTGGCGCCGGGTGCAGGAGGTGAACCTGACCAGCGTCTACCTGTGCTGCAGGGCCGCCCTGCCCTACATGCTCGAGCAGAAGCGCGGCTCGATCATCAACACCGCCTCGTTCGTGGCGGTGATGGGTGCGGCCACCTCGCAGATCTCCTACTCCGCGTCGAAGGGCGGGGTGCTCTCGATGTCGCGCGAGCTCGGCGTCCAGTTCGCCCGCGAGGGAGTCCGGGTCAACGCCCTGTGCCCGGGGCCGGTGAACACCCCGCTGCTGCAGGAGCTCTTCGCCAAGGACGAGGAGCGGGCTCAGCGACGGCTGGTGCACGTGCCGATGGGCCGGTTCGCCGAGCCGGAGGAGATCGCGAGCGCCGTGCTCTTTCTCGCCTCGGACGACTCCAGCTTCATCACCGCCAACACCTTCCTGGTCGACGGCGGCATCTCCGGCGCCTACGTGACCCCGCTCTGACCGTGGGCCGACCACTGATCGGGCTGAGCACCTACCGCGAGCAGGCCCGGTGGGGAGTCTGGGACGCGCACGCCGACCTGCTGCCGACCGGGTACGCCGACTCGGTGGTCACCGCGGGCGGGGCGCCGCTGCTGCTTCCCCCGGTGGACCCGGCCGTCGCCCCCAGCATCGTGGCGAGGCTGGACGCGCTGGTGATCTCCGGTGGCGCCGACGTCGACCCTCGGCTGTACGACGAGACTCCTCACGAACGGACCCGAGGCTGGCGTGAGGACCGTGATGCGTGGGAGCTGGCGCTGCTCGACGCCGCGGAGTCGTGCGACATCCCGGTGCTCGGGATCTGTCGGGGGATGCAGCTGATGGCGGTGCACGCCGGCGGCGCGCTCGACCAGCACACCCCCGACGTCGTGGAGCACGATCAGCACTCCCCTGGCGGCGACGAGTACGGCGCGGTGGATGTCGAGACCATCGACGGCTCCCGGCTACGGACACTCATCGGCGACCGGCACCACGTGCGCTGCCACCACCACCAGTCGGTCCGGTCGCACCCGGGGTTCGCCCCCGCGGCCGTCGCGACCGACGGCACGACGGAGGCGATGGAGCGGCCGGGCGAGCGGTTCTACCTCGGCGTCCAGTGGCATCCGGAGACCGCCGCCGACGCCGGACTCTTCCGCGGGCTGGTGCAGGCCGCCGGCGGATGAGGGCGGGCGGGACCCGCGCGACGGTCGAATAAGTTAGGTTAGGGTTACCTAACTCCACCGACCGAAAGTAGGAATGTCCATGCCGCGCCCCCGCAACCTGGCCGCCCTCGGCGTCGTAGCCGCGCTGACCCTGACCGGTTGTGCGACCGGATCGACCGCGGCAGGATCCGACACCCAGGCGGCCAACACCAGCGCCGATGCGGACGCGTTCCCGGTGACCATCGAGCACGCCTTCGGCGAGACCACGATCGAGGAGCAGCCGCAGCGGGTCGCCACCCTCGGCTGGAGCGACCAGGACCACGTGCTCGCTCTCGGTGTGGCGCCGGTGGGGGCCACCAAGCTGACCTGGGGCGGCAACGAGACCGGTTCCTCCGACTGGTTCGACGCCGAGCTCGAGAGGGCCGGGCTGGAGCCGCCGACCCGGTACGACGACGCCGACGGCGCCCCGGTCGTGGAGATCGCGAAGCTCAACCCTGACCTGATCCTGGCCACCAACTCCGGCATCAGCGAGAAGGACTACGCCAAGCTCAGCAAGATCGCTCCGGTCGTGGCCTATCCCGAGCACCCGTGGATCACCCCCTGGCAGACGTCGCTGGAAATGGTCGGCACGGCACTCGGGCGTTCCGACCTCGCCGAGGAGGTCGCGGCCGAGACCGAGCAGGCGATCGACGACGCCGCCGCGGAGCACCCGCAGCTCGAGGGCAAGTCGCTGATCTTCGCCTACCTCACCACCACGGACCTGTCCTCGATCGGGATGTACGCGCCCCAGGACCCCCGCGTGTCGTTCATGCACGACCTCGGACTGGTGGACGCACCGTCGGTCGCCCAGGCCATCAAACCGGGCGAGTTCTACGGCACGGTCTCCGCCGAGCGTGCCTCCGAGCTGGAGTCCGACGTCCTGCTCACCTGGTCGGAGAACCCCGACGACATGCAGACCTTCACCCAGCACAACCTGATCGGGCAGATCCCTGCGATCGCGAACGGGCACGCGTACGCCGAGGCGGACAAGCACGTCAGCCTCGCGGTCACCAACCCGACGCCGCTGTCCATCCCCTACGTGATCGACCACTTCGTGCCCCACGTCGCGCGGGCCGTCGCTGGCTCGTGACGGTCACCCAGAGCCGGGACACCGGCCGGGTCGCGGTACCCGGCCGGACCGGCACGCCGATCGCCACCGCAGCGCTGGTCGCCGCGGCGCTTCTCGTGGTGTCGGCATCGGTCCTGGTCGGCGCGCGGACCGTCTCCTGGGCGGCGCTGCTCGACACCGGTCACCCGCTGCACGTCATCTACCAGGCGCGCGTCGAGCGGACCGCTCTCGCCCTCGCGGTCGGAGCCGCACTCGGCCTGGCCGGCGCCTGCATGCAGGGGCTGACCCGGAACCCGCTGGCCGACCCCGGCATCCTCGGCGTCAACGCCGGCGCCAGCTTCGCGATGGTGCTGGGTATCTCCTACCTCGGCGTCTCCGACCTGCACGGCCACCTGTGGCTCGCCTTCGGCGGCGCCGCCGTGGCTGCGGTCCTCGTGCACGCGATCGCGTCGATGGGCCGTGACGGTGCCAGCCCGATGAAGCTCGCCATCGCCGGCGCCGCCCTGACCGCGGCGGTCAGCAGCTGGACCTCGGGGGTGCTGCTGATCGACCGGAAGACCATGGAGACGTTCCGGATGTGGCAGGTCGGCACGGTCGGTGGTCGCGGGTTCGACGTACTGCTCACCGGACTGCCGTTCCTCGTGGTCGGCGCCGCGCTGGCGCTCGCCGGGGCCCGACTGCTCAACACCCTCGCCCTCGGCGACGACCTGGCCCGCGGGATGGGCCGGCGCACCGCGACCGACCGGCTGATGATGGGTGGCGCGATCGTGCTGCTCTCCGGCGGTGCCACGGCGCTCGCAGGGCCGATCGCGTTCGTGGGGCTGATCGTGCCGCACGGCGTGCGCGCGCTGGTCGGCTCCGACTACGCCCGGGTCCTGCCGCTCAGCGCCGGCTTCGGCGCACTGCTCACGGTGCTGGCGGACACCGTGGGCCGGGTGGTGCTGCCACCGGCCGAGGTCCAGGTGGGGATCATGACCGCCGTCGTCGGCGTGCCGGTCTTCCTCTACCTGATCCGCCGCGGCCGGATGGGAGGGCTCTGATGTCCGTCCTCGACCGCACCGTCCACCCGACGACCCGGACGGGTCGGACCGGAGCGACCGGCTCCCCCGGTCCGACCGTCACGCGGGTACGCCGGGCCCGCCGCGCGCCGATCCGTCGCCGCCGGGCGGTCGTCGCGGCGCTGTCGCTGGTGCTCGTGCTGATCTTCGCCGCCCGGGTGCTCCTCGGCGACTTCACCTTCACCATCCCCGACTTCTTCCGGATCCTGTTCGGCGCCGAGATCCCCGGCGCGTCGTACATCCTGATGGAGACCAAGCTGCCGCGCGCCGTCCTCGCCGTCCTGGTGGGGCTCGCGTTCGGGGTCGGTGGCGCGATCTTCCAGACCACGCTGCGCAACCCGCTGGCCAGTCCCGACATCATCGGGGTCAGCGTCGGGGCCAGTGCCGCTGCGGTCTTCACGATCGTGACGCTCGGGCTCGACGGCCCGGCCGTCTCCGTGGCGGCGGTCGCCGGGGCGATCGGGATCGCGGTCCTGGTCCGGATGGTCGCCGGGCCGTCGACCGGCTACCGGCTCGTGCTGGTCGGGGTCGGGCTGGCCGCCGCCCTGCAGTCGGTGATCCAGTACCTCTTCACCCGTGCCGACGAGTACGACGCCCAGCTCGTCCTGCGCTGGCTCACCGGAAGCGTGAGCGGCGCCGCGTGGCCGACCATCCGGCTGCTCGCGCTGCTCCTGCTGGCGCTGCTGCCGGCGATGTTCTGGCTCTCCCGGTCCCTGCGGGTCACCGAGCTCGGCGAGGAGACCGCACGTGGGCTCGGTGTTCCACGCAGTCGCACCGACGCGCTGCTGCTGCTGGCCGTGGTCCTGACCGCGTGCGGTGTCGCGGCTGCCGGCCCCGTCGCGTTCGTGGCGTTCCTCGCCGGCCCGATCGCCCGTGCGCTCAACGGCGGCCGCAGCACGCTGGTGGGGGCGGGGCTGACCGGCGCGATCATCGTGGTCGGCGCGGACTACATCGCCGACTACCTGCTGGCCGACATCAACTTCCCCGTGGGCGTGGTCACCGGCGCCCTGGGGGCACCGTTCCTGCTCTGGCTGCTCGCGAGCGGCCGCACCGGAAGGAGGGCGGAATGACCGCCACCGTATCGACGCCTCCCGCACGGCTGGTCGCCGACGCGGTCAGCCTCGGGTACGGCGACCGCACCGTCGTCGACTCGCTGAGCGTCCGGATCCCCGACCACCGGGTCACGGTGATCGTCGGCGCCAACGCCTGCGGGAAGTCGACCCTGCTCCGGGGGATGACCCGCCTGCTCAAGCCGAATGCGGGGTCGGTGCTGCTCGATGGGTCAGCCATCCACCGGATGTCGACCAAGGCGGTGGCGCGCACCCTGGGCCTGCTGCCGCAGGCGCCGGTGACACCGGAGGGGGTGACCGTGGCCGACCTCGTCTCCCGGGGCCGGCACCCGCACCAGAGCATGCTCCGCCGGTGGAGCCCGGACGACGAGCGGGCCGTGACCGATGCGCTGACCCTGACCGACACCGTCGACCTCGCCGACCGCGTCGTCGACGAGCTCTCCGGCGGGCAGCGACAGCGGGTCTGGATCGCGATGGCCCTGGCCCAGGGCACCGACCTGCTCCTCCTCGACGAGCCGACGACCTACCTCGACGTGTCCCACCAGATGGAGATGCTCGACCTCCTCGCCGACCTCAACCAGACGCGCGGGACCACCGTGGTCATGGTGCTGCACGACCTGAACATGTCCGCCCGGTACGCCGACCACCTGGTCGCGCTCGAGGGCGGTCGGGTGATCGCCGAGGGCACACCCGACGAGGTGGTCACCGAGGACAACGTCCGCGCCGTCTTCGGCCTGGACTGCCGCGTCGTCACCGACCCGGTCTCGCACACACCGCTGGTCGTGCCGATCGGCCGACACCACCACAAGGGGATCCGATGACCGTGACCACCACGCACCACCTGCCGATGATCCTGACGGAGGTCCACACGCGCAGCGTGCAGCGGATCTCGCCGACGTTCGTGCGGGTCGAGCTGGCGAGCCCGGCCCTGGCCGACTTCGGTGTCGTGGGAAAGCTCTACGACCAGCGGGTCAAGCTGGTGTTTCCCAACCCGGCCGGCGACCTGCCGTCGTTCGAGGGTGCCGACGAGTCGTGGTTCTCCACCTGGCTGGACATCCCCGCCGACGAGCGCGGGCACATGCGGACCTACACCGTCCGCGAGCTGCGTGGCTCCGGCGAGGACACCGCACTGGTGGTCGACTTCGTGCTGCATGTCGAGGACGGCGCGTCCGGGCCGGGATCCTCGTGGGCGGCCGCCGCGCAGTCCGGCGACCGGCTGGTCCTCCTCGGCCCCAGGCGGGGTGAGCCCTTCGGCGGCATCGAGTTCGACCCCGGCCCCGCGCGGACCCTGCTGCTCGCCGGGGACGAGACCGCGGTCCCCGCGATCTGCAGCATCCTCGCCGACCTCGACACCGATGCCCAGGGGACGGCGTTCCTCGAGGTCCCCTGCACCGGCGACGTGATGGAGGTCCCCGCCCCCGATGGCGTCGAGGTCGTCTGGCTCCCGCGCGACGGGGCTGACCACGGCGTGCGACAGGTCACCGCGGTCCGCAAGCACCTGGGGCTCACGCCGATCGTCCACCTCGTCGACGACCGGCTGGTGGAGCCGGACCTGTGGGAGACGCCGACCTACTCCTCCTCCGGGGAGGAGCTCAGCCCGTCGGTGACCGGCCGCGACCTGCCCGGGCTCTACGCGTGGATCGCGGGCGAGTCCAAGGTGGTC
>JAICRS010000365.1 GCA_025966335.1 Nocardioidaceae bacterium | reverse complement strand
TGTCAACCGGCACGTTTGACGGGTTGCTTGGCAGCGGGCTTCCGGGGACGTGGGCTCGGTTGTAACGTCGGGTTCGCGGGTCCGGGAAGTGGCTGATCCGAAGTGTCGATGTGCGGGGGCAGGTCGACCGCGCTGGATTCTTGAGTCGCCCCGCAGTGCCCTCCCGGATCCGCCTCAGCCGCCTCCTGTGCGCTCGAGAGTGCTGCGCGTTGCGCATCGGCGACCAGCTGGCGATACACAGCGTCGGAGATCCTCCGCTTCAGGCAGCGCATCGCTTCCATCGGCTTCTTGCCGTCGGTGCGCTTGCGTCGGTAGTAGGCCCGGCCTTCGGTGTCGAGGCGGATCTGGGTGACCGCGGCGATGTGGATCATGTGGTTCATCCGCCGGTTCCCGGCCCGGGAGAGCCGGTGCCGGTTCTGCTCACCCGACGAGGCATCGAGGGGAGCAGTGCCGGTCCAGGACGCGAACCTGTTCCGGTCGGCGAAACGCCTGACGTCCCCGACGTCGGCGAGGATCCGGGCCGCCACCACCGGTCCGACGCCATGAAGGTCCATCAGTCGCGAACCGCGTGCGAGGACCAGGGACTTGAGCTCGGCGGTGGCCTTCTTGATCTTCGTATCGACCGCGATTAGCTCAGCGAGTTCCTCGGCAGCGATACGACGTCGCGTCTTCCCGGCGATGTCACGCGGGCGGACGCCGGCGAGCATCGCCTTGGCCTGCAAGGCGGTGATGTCCTTCTTGGCCTGCCCGGGCAGCAGCTCAGCGAGGAGTGCCTGGACCCGGTTCACGGTCTGGACCTGGCGCCGGGTGAGCGCTTCGCGTCGGTCGGTGAGCATCCGCAGCGCCTCCAGCTCTCCGTCGACCGTCAAGACACGCAGCGTCCTAGTGCGGACCGCGACGATCGCGATCGAGTGCGCATCGAGGGCATCGGTCTTCCGATTGTGGCCGGTGTCGAAGAGCCGGACACGGGCGGCGAGCTTGGCCGGGACATCGACGACATGCTCACCGGCCTCGAGCAGCCGCTGCGCGAGCGGTCGCCCGGCACCGTTGGCGCCCTCGACGGCCCAGATCCGCTCGGGCCACGACTTCGCATACGCGCGCATCGCGGTATAGCCGGCCTGGTCGGTGGTGAACCGACCCGAACCCAGCAACTTCTCGTGGTGGTCAACGACCTCGATCGTCGCTGACAGCTTGTGGGGATCGACCCCGATGATGACCTGCTCCATGTGCTGCTCCCGCCTGTGTTCGTTCCGATGTGGACGGCGAGGTGGGCAGTGCTACTACGAGCTGGGCAGTCCCCTCTGGAGCCACGCCTCGTCACGGTGCCCGGCGGGCTGCAGACCGAAAGTGAGCCACACCCGTAATCGGGTGGGCAGCCCAAAAGAGAGCGTCCCGCCGGGCACCTGGACCGAGTCTGGCCGGACACCGGTCCTGCGGGAAGTCTCTAGTAGCCCAGATAGACGTACAAGCCGACGAGGCCCGCCGGCTTTCTTTTCCGCGTCAGCATGCGACCTGGTGGTGGCGGTAGATGCGAAGGCGCGGACGAAGTCGGCGAGACGTGTGGGCTCGATCCCGAAGGTGCTGCTGTTCTTTGTCATGTCGATGGGTGAGTCGTGGCCGTCGAGTGAGGTCAGT
>JAICRS010000141.1 GCA_025966335.1 Nocardioidaceae bacterium | reverse complement strand
GCGGTGATCGCGTCGTCACCGGGCAGCAGCACGATCTCGTCGACGGTGACGGTCTTCTGGCGCAGCGCGCGGGCGACGGTCACCGACCAGCGCCAGCCGCGGTAGCCGGTGCGCAGGCACTCGAAGAAGTGGGTGACGACCCGCTCCTCCTCGGCGGCGTAGCCCAGATGCCCGCCGACGTCGGTGACGTCGACGAGCTCGAGCAGCGCGTCGCGGGCAGCGTCGACCGCCTTGACGCCGACGGTGTCCGGCTTGGTGGCACGAGCTGCTGTCATCACGTCGGCGATTCTCCCTCATGAAACAAGCCCTTGTCTCGCCGGGTGCCACAATCGTCGGGGCGGCGGCAGGCAGGATAGGAGCCATGGGGTACGACGAGGCGGGGCGACTCGACGACGAGACCGCCACCGATCCTGCGCCGCCCTCGAACGGGGGCCGGTCTCGCACCTTCGCCCGGGCTGCCGGGACCGCGGCACGCTCGACCGGACGCGGAACCCGACGGGCCGCCGGACTGTCCGGACGGGCCGCCCGCAAGGTCGGGGCCGCCACGGGAAGGGCCGCCGGGTTCACCGTGCGCCAGGCCCGCCGGGCCACCCACGCCGAGGGCGCCGGCGACAGCGGGCTGTCCCGGCTGATCGAGCTGCACGCGTTCAACGCCGCGGGTGACACCGCCGTGGCGGTGTCACTGGCCGGAACCCTCTTCTTCCAGGCCCCCACCGGCGAGGCACGCGACCAGGTCGCGCTGTTCCTCGGGCTCACGATGCTGCCGTTCGCGATCGTGGCCCCGCTGATCGGCCCGTTCCTGGACCGGTTCAGCCACGGGCGGCGATGGGCCATCGGCGCCACGATGGCACTGCGCGCGTTCCTGTGCTGGGTGCTCGCCACCGCCGTCCTGACCGAGTCGTTCGCGCTGTTCCCCGCGGCGCTGGGCTGCCTGGTCGCCTCGAAGGCCTACGGGGTGACCCGGGCGTCCGCCGTACCCCGGCTGCTGCCCAGCCGGCTGACCCTGGTCAAGGCCAACTCCCGGATCTCACTGGCCGGCGTCGCGGGCGGCGCGGTCTCCGCTCCCCTGGCGGTCCTCGCCTCGACCTTCGGTGCGCAGTGGTCGCTGCGCTACGCCTTCCTGGTGTTCGTCGGCGGCACGATCCTGGCGATCCTGCTGCCGTCGCGGGTCGACTCCTCCCAGGGCGAGGAGCGGCTGGCGCTCACCTCGGTCGGCGGCGGCACGCCGAACCGGCGGGCCTGGGTCCCGGCCAGCGTCGTGTTCGCGCTGCGGGGAAACGCGGCGCTGCGGCTGCTGTCGGGGTTCCTGACGATGTTCCTCGCGTTCCTGCTACGCGACCAGCCGTTCCCCGGCTGGGAGGACCGCCCGGAGCTGCTGCTCGGTGTGGTGATCGGCGCGGCCGGCCTGGGCAGCACGATCGGGATCGGGCTCGGCTCGGTGCTCAAGGCCGTCAAGCCGGAGGTGACCATCGTCGTCGTACTCCTGGCCGACGCCGCGATGGCGGTGGTGGTGGCCGTGTTCTACGGGCTGGCCACCGCCGCCCTGCTCGGGCTCACCGCCGGTCTCGCGCAGTCGCTGGGAAAGCTCTCCCTCGACGCCCTGATCCAGCACGAGGTCCCCGAGCGCACGCGCACGAGTGCGTTCGCGCGCTCGGAGACGCTGCTGCAGCTGTCCTGGGTGGTCGGCGGGTTCATCGGCATCGTGATGCCGCTGATCCCGCAGGTCGGCCTGGGCGTGGCCGCCACCATCCTGGTCGCCTGGAGCGGCTGGGTGCTGGCTACAGCTCGAGCTCGTCGGCCAGCGCCCTGAGCACCTTCGCCGTCGGCTTCGCGTTCTTCGGGTCCGGGTGCCGGCCGTTGCGATAGGCGTTCTCGATGTTCTCCAGCAGCCGGTAGAGGTCCTCGATGATGTTGACCATGTCCGCCGGCTTCTTGCGCATCGCCTTCGACACCGACTGGGTCGGTTCGAGCACGCGCACCTGCAACGCCTGGTCACCCTTGCGCCCCTGCACCACGCCGAACTCCACGCGGGTGCCGGCCTTCAGCGTGGCGATCCCGGCGGGCAGCGCCTCGGCGCGTACGTAGACGTCGCCCCCGTCGTCCTTCGACAGGAACCCAAAGCCCTTCTCGGCGTCGTACCACTTGACCTTGCCAGTAGGCACCGGATGACCTCATCTTCCTCGGTAGTTGCAGGACGCCAAGGATAAGGCGCCACAGTTTTCGGGACGAACCGGTTATCGGTACAACCCTGGTTCACTGAGTCGTTCGTTCATCGAACCGGACCGGAAACCCTTCGGGTCGACCGCGGCTCGCTCGAAGCCGGCACCCAGGGCCGCATCGGCGACGGCGGGGTGGGCGAGGGCGGCCTCCACCGCCTCGGCGTCGATCTCGATGCTCGCCCGGTCGCCGAGGTCGCGCACCCGCAGGTTGCGTACGTCGATCCCGGCTTGCGCGAGTGCCGCACGCACCGCGACCTCGGCCCGCTCGATCCGTGACAGCCGGAAGGAGCTCACCTCGACGCCGTAGGCGACCCGCGACGACAGGCAGGCCGCGGCCGGCTTGTCCCAGGTCGGCAGACCCCACTCCCGTGAGGCCGCACGGATCTGTTGCTTGGTCAGCCCGGCGTCACGGAGCGGGGTGATCGCGCCGCGTTCGTCGGCCGCGCGGATCCCCGGCCGGAAGCCGGCGACCGCGTCATCGGCGTTCGTGCCGGTGGCCACGTGCGCGAAGCCGTGCTCGTCGGCCAGCGGACCGAGCACGTCGAGCAGCTCCGCCTTGCAGAAGTAGCAGCGGTTCCCCGCGTTGGCGCGGTAGCCCTCGCGCTCCATCTCGTGGGTCCGCGGCGTGTAGACCCGCACACCGAGCTCGCGGGCGAAGTCGGCGGCCGGGTCCCGCTCGCTGGCCGGCAGCGAGTCGGAGTACGCCGTCGCCGCCGCCACGTTCTCCGGCCCGAGGGTCCGGGCCGCGGCGGCGAGGAGGAACGCACTGTCCGCTCCGCCGCTGAACGCGACCATGAGCGAGCCGCGCGACCGCAGGTCCCGCTCGAGCGCGTCGAGCCGGGTGCGCAGCAGGTGCTCCTCGAGCCAGGCCGGGAACTCGGTGAGGTCGTCGAGGACGACATGGGTCCCCGCATCCCGCAGCTCCTGCTCGGTGCAGCCGCCGGTGAGGACCGAGACGCTCAACGCCCCGGCGGCGAGTGCGCCCTCGACGTCGTGGACGTGGTCGCCGACGTAGATCGAGGCACCGTGCTCGGTGAGCACCGCGGCCTTGCCGACACCCCACACCTCGCCCACGAGGTGGTCGATCTCGAACTTCAGGGCATCGACGTGGAGCGCTGCGTTGGGCGTGAACTTCCCGGTGACCACGACGGTCCGGCCACCGTTTCGCCGTACCGCCGCCAGCGCCTCGTGCGCACCCGTGAACTCGCGCGTCGGCGTGATCGCGTGGTCGGGGTAACAGGCGCGGAACCGGTCGACGAGCGCGTCGATCTCGGTGGCCTCGAAGTACGGCGTGAGCATGTGCGACAGGGGCGGGCCGAGCCGCTCCGACATCGCCTCGACGTCCATCTGCACACCGGTCTCCAGCACCAGCTGGGCCAGGGTCGCGGAGAACCCGGGCCTGGTGTCGATGAGTGTCATGTCGAGGTCGAAGCCCACGACAAGCGGTTGCAGTGCGTCCACGCAGGTCAGCCTATGTGGCCGTTCCGATTGAAACGAACCAGTGACCCTGCGAGCATGGGTGCTTCCGCCCACACCGTGGCCGGGGAGTCCGGTGTGCACCAGAGAGGTTGGTCGTTGAGCGTGTCCGTGCACCTGCGCAGGTTCGGCGCGGTTCTCGTGACCGCCGCCGTCGCTTCTGTGGGCACGATCGGCACCGCGACGGCCGTACCCCCGAACGACCAGCACCGTCCCGGACTCACCGCCGTGGACAGCGACCACCAGCCTGCCCGGCAGGACCCGACCCGGGCCAGCGGACCCGGCGTCTACATCGTCACCATGGTCGGCAAGCCGGCCGCGACCTACAACGGCGGCATCCCCGGATACCCGGCGACCAGTGCCCGGCCGGGTGAACGCTTCGACCGGACCCGCCCTGCGGTGGCCGACTACCGACAGCGTCTGCTCGACCGGCAGGACCGGGTGCTGTCCCGCGTCGGCGGTCCGGAGGTGCTCTACCGGTTCACCACGGCGGTCAACGGCTTCGCCGCCGACCTGAGCAGCGAGCAGGTCAAGGAGCTCCGCGCGAGCGATGGCGTCGCACTGGTGGAGCGGAGCACCAAGCAGAAGCTGGACACCGTGAGCTCCCCCGGCTTCCTCGGCCTGGAGCAGGCCTGGTCCCAGGCCGGTGGGCCCGGCGACGCCGGACGGGGCACGGTGGTCGGCGTCATCGACTCCGGCATCTGGCCGGAGAACCCGAGCTTCGCCGGTCTGCCCGGAAGGGACCGGGTGCCCGGCTTCCACGGCGCCTGCCGGCCCGGCGAGCAGTGGGCCCCCGCGGACTGCAACAACAAGGTGATCTCGGCCCGATACTTCGTCAAGGGCTTCGGTGCGCAGAACACCGCCAAGGCGGAGTACCTCTCCCCCCGCGACGGCGGCGGGCACGGTTCGCACACCGCGGCCACCGCGGCCGGGAACCGGGACGTCGCGGTGCAGATCGAGGGCCAGGACTTCGGCACGGCCTCGGGAATGGCACCGGCGGCCCGGATCGCGGCCTACAAGGCCTGCTGGGTCGCGCCGAACCCCGACGACGACGGTTGCACCACCGCTGACACGGTGGCCGCGATCGACCAGGCCGTGGCCGACGGGGTGGACGTCATCAACTACTCCATCTCCGGTGCACGCGGCACCCTCGCCGACTCCGTCGAGCTGGCGTTCCTCAACGCGACCGGGTCCGGTGTCTTCGTGGCCGCGTCGGCCGGCAACAGCGGACCCGACCCGACCACCGTCTCGCACCCGAGCCCGTGGGTCACCACGGTCGGCGCCAGCAGCCACCAGCAGCTGCAGGGCTCGGTGGCCCTCGACGACGAGGAGCAGAGCACCTTCGTCGGCGCGATGGTCTCGGAGACCGCTGTGCCGAGCACCCGGATCGTGCTGGCCGCGGACGTGGCCGCCTCGGGCGCATCGGCCGAGCAGGCGACGATCTGCGAGATCGGCTCGCTGGACGCCGAGCTGGTCCAGGACAACATCGTGGTGTGCGACCGCGGGATCACCGCGCGGGTCGACAAGTCCGTGGCGGTGGCGCGGGCCGGGGGCGCGGGCATGGTGCTCGCCAACAGCGCACCGGACAGCGTGCACGCCGACTTCCACTCGGTGCCGACCGTCCACGTCGACGTCGCCGCCGGCCAGGCGATCAAGGAGTACGTCCGCACCGAGGGCGAGGACGCGACCGCGAGCATCGACCCGGCCGGTTTCGACGACACCCCGGTCCCCCAGGTCGCGGAGTTCTCCTCGCGCGGGCCGTCACCCGCCTCCGGCGGCGACATCCTCAAGCCGGACCTCACCGCCCCCGGTGTCGGTGTGGTCGCCGCGGTGGCGCCGCCGTCCAACGCCGGCCGGCTGTGGGACCTCTACTCCGGCACCTCGATGAGTGCCCCGCACATCGCCGGCCTCGCGGCGTTCATCCAGAGCGCCCGCCCGGAATGGTCACCCGCCCAGGTCAAGTCCGCGATGATGACCACCGCCTACAGCCTCGAGGGCCACACCGGCCCCTTCGCGCAGGGCGCCGGCCACGTCGACCCGACGAGCTTCCTCGAGCCGGGCCTGGTGTTCGGCGCCGACGTCGGCGACTACCTCGGCTTCCTCGCCGGGCAGGGCTTCACCTACGCCGACGGCTCGCCGGTCTCCGAGAAACCCATCGACGCCAGCGACCTGAACCTGCCCTCGATCGCGGTCGGCGCCCTCACCGGCAGCACCACCGTGACCCGCCGGGTCACCAACGTCTCCGGCGGCACCGAGACCTACGCTGCCCAGCTCAGCGGTCTGGGCGGGATCGACGCGACGGTCCGGCCGCAGCGACTCACCGTGGGTCCTGGTGAGACCGCTCGCTTCCGGGTGACGTTCGAGACCGAGCCGGACGCCTCGATGGGCACCTACGCGAAGGGCAGCCTGACCTGGACCGGCCTCGAGCACCAGGTGCAGATGCCGATCGTGGTGAAGCCCGAGCTGGTCGACGCCCCGGAGGAGGTCACCGGCGAGGGCAGCTCCGGCGCGATCACGGTCGGGGGCGTGTCCGGCACCGATGCCGGGATCGCGCTGGCAACCAGCGGCCTGGTCTCCGCGATGCCGATCGGCGTCAGCCTGGTGCCCGGCCCGTTCGACCCGGCGGCTCCCAGCGACGACGACGACACGTTCCGGGTGCCGGTCCAGGTCCCGGCGGGGACCGAGGTCGCCCGGTTCGAGATGAACGGGCACAACTCCGCCGACGACCTCGACCTGTTCGTCTACCTCGACGGCGAGCTGGTGGCCCAGTCCGCGACGGCGTCCGCCGACGAGACGGTGACCCTGTTCGACCCGGAGGTCGGCGAGTACGCCGTCTACGTCAGCTCCTACTCCGCCGCCAACGGATCCACCTCCAGCGGCCAGTTCTACAGCTGGGTGGTCGGCCAGGGCGACTCCGGAAACCTGGAGGTCACGCCCTCCGCCATCGACGCGGCCGCCGGGAACCGGTTCGCCTACCGGGTGTCGTGGGACGCGCTCGACCCCTACCGCTGGTTCGGCGCCATCCGCTACGGCAACTCCGACCACCGCACCCTGATCACCCTCCACTAACCGACTTGTCAGCCCCTGTGACCGCTATGGCGCACACAGGGCCTGACAACTCAGGAGAGGCCGAGCCTCGCGGCCGACTCCTCACGCATCTGGATCTTGCGGATCTTCCCGGTCACCGTCATCGGGAACTCGTCGACCACCATCACGTAGCGCGGGATCTTGTAGTGCGCGAGCTTCCCGGTGGCGAACTCGCGGATCGTCGCCGCATCCAGCGGCTCGGCTCCGGCCCGCACCTTCACCCACGCGCACAGCTCCTCGCCGTACCGCTCGTCGGGCACCCCGATCACCTGGACGTCCTCGATGTCCGGGTGGGTGTAGAGGAACTCCTCGACCTCGCGCGGGTAGATGTTCTCACCGCCACGGATCACCATGTCCTTGATCCGGCCGACGATGTTGCAGTAGCCGTCCTCGCGCATCACCGCCAGGTCGCCGGTGTGCATCCAGCCGTCCGAGTCGATCGCCTCCGCGGTCTTGGCGGGGTCGTCCCAGTAGCCCAGCATCACGGAGTAGCCGCGGGTGCAGAGCTCACCGGGCTCGCCCCGCTCGACGGTCTCCCCGGTGACCGGGTCGACGACCTTCACCTCGACGTGGGGGTGCACCCGGCCGATGGTGGTGGTACGCCGCTCGAGGTCGTCGTCGGTGCGGGTCTGCGTCGACACCGGGCTAGTCTCGGTCATGCCGTAGCAGATCGACACCTCCGCCATGTTCATGTCGTCGACGCAGCGGCGCATCACCTCCACCGGACAGATCGAGCCGGCCATGATCCCGGTGCGCAGCGTCCTGACCATGGTGAGGGGGAGCTCGGCGGAGCCGAGGATCCCCTGCATCCCGATGAACATGGTGGGGACGCCGTAGAGGGCGGTGCACCGCTCCTGCTCGACCGTCCGCAGCGTGACCTCCGGGTCGAACCCGGGAGCGGGGATGACCATCGTCGCGCCGTGCGTGGTGCACCCGAGGTTCGCCATCACCATGCCGAAGCAGTGGTAGAAGGG
>JAICRS010000158.1 GCA_025966335.1 Nocardioidaceae bacterium | reverse complement strand
TTCCGCCTGCCGTCGGCGGCCGACAACCGGCCGCTGCGGTTCGAGGAGTTCACCGAGAAGGTCGGGCAGGTGATCTTCCTGTCGGCCACGCCGGGGCCCTACGAACTGCAGCAGTCCAGCCGGGTCGTCGAGCAGGTCATCCGGCCGACCGGCCTGGTCGATCCCGAGGTGATCGTGAAGCCGACCAAGGGCCAGATCGACGACCTGATCCACGAGATCAACGTCCGGGTGGAGAAGAACGAGCGGGTGCTGGTCACCACGCTGACCAAGAAGATGTCCGAGGACCTCACCGACTACCTGCTCGAGGCCGGCATCCGCACCCGCTACCTGCACAGCGAGGTCGACACGCTGCGCCGGATCGAGCTGCTGCGGGAGCTGCGGATGGGGGAGTACGACGTGCTGGTCGGCATCAACCTGCTCCGGGAGGGGCTCGACCTGCCCGAGGTGTCGCTGGTCGCGATCCTGGACGCCGACAAGGAAGGCTTCCTTCGCTCGGACAAGTCGCTGATCCAGACCATCGGCCGGGCCGCCCGCAACGTTTCGGGCCAGGTGTTCATGTATGCCGACAAGGTCACCGACTCGATGGCGCGGGCGATCGACGAGACCAACCGGCGCCGCGAGAAGCAGGTCGCCTACAACAAGGCCAACGGCGTCGACCCGCAGCCGCTGCGCAAGCGGATCGCGGACATCACCGAGATGCTGGCCCGCGAGGACGAGGACACCGAGAAGCTGCTCAGCGGCAAGATGCTGGGCGGTGCCGGGCGTCAACAGTCCCGCGGCAAGGCGCCGGTGCCCGGACTGTCCTCCAAGGATGTCGGCCGGCACGCCAAGGAGCTCGCCGGGATCCCGTCCCGGGACCTGGCCGACCTGGTCCAGCAGCTCACCGACCAGATGCACACCGCGGCCGCCGAGCTGCAGTTCGAGGTCGCCGCGCGGCTGCGTGACGAGATCTCCGAGCTGAAGAAGGAGCTCCGCCAGATGGTGGAGGCCGGCGCCCGGTGACCGAACGGCTCACCGCCGAGCGACTGCTCGACCACTGCCTGGCGAAGCCCGGGGCCTGGCGGGACGAGCCCTGGGAGAGTGACGTCGTCGCCAAGGTCGGTGACGGCCCGAGCGGAGGCAAGATCTTCGCGTTCCTCGGCGACGGCGCCTCCGTCGGGGTCAAGTGCGGCGGCAACCGCGAGGAGGCCGACGAGTGGCTGCTGCGGCATCCCGACGACGCCTCGGTGATGGCCTACATCGGCCGGTCCGGCTGGAACACCCTGCGGGTGGGCGACGGCATCCCCGACGACGAGATCCTCGAGGCGGTCGACGCCTCCTACGACCTGGTGGTCTCCCGGTTGCCGAAGAAGCACCGGCCCGGGTAGCGCACCTCCCGGGTCCAGGTTGCGGGTCGGTTTTTGTGGGTACCCACCCGTCTGGGAGAATGGAAGCGCGTGGAGGGGAGTATTCCTTCGCAGCGTCGTCGTCATCACGGATCCCACCCGGTGCACGGGTGCCTCCCGGCGACGCTGGCCCGCACGTCGTGACGTGTGAGCGGAAGAGACCTCCGGAGCTAGTCCTTGTCCTGGTGCCCGGGTTCCGCTGTTGGGTGTTGCCACCGATGCCCACCGGTCCCGTGCCCGCCCGAAGACCTCCGGAGGAGTTCGTTTCGTGGAGAGTTTCCTAGGTGACTCCGTCGCCTCACCGCTGATCTGGGTGATCACGATCGTGGTCACGGTCGGTGTGCTGCTCGTCGACCTGCTGATCATCGGCCGCCGGCCGCACGAGCCGTCGATGAAGGAGGTCAGCCGGCACCTGATCTTCTTCGTCTCCCTGGCCGTGCTCTTCGGCCTGGCGCTGTGGTTCTTCGCCGAGCCGCACGAGCTGAGCCCCAACCCGGGCCCTGAGTTCTTCGCCGGCTGGCTGACGGAGTACTCGCTCTCCGTCGACAACCTGTTCATCTTCCTGATCATCATGAGCAAGTTCCAGGTGCCCCGCCAGTACCAGCAGACGGCACTGATGATCGGCATCGTCCTCGCGCTGATCATGCGCGCGATCTTCATCCTTGTCGGCGCCGCGGCGATCAACGAGTTCAGCTGGGTGTTCTACGTCTTCGGCGCGTTCCTGATCTTCACCGCCTTCAAGCTCGCCAAGGAGGGGGCCGAGGACGAGGACGAGTACGAGGAGAACAAGCTGATCAAGTGGGTGGAGAAGCGCTTCCCCGCCACGAAGGAGTACCACGGCACGAAGCTGATCACGAAGGAGAACGGCAAGCGGCTGATCACGCCGATGTTCATCGTGATCCTCACCCTGGGCACGACGGACCTGCTCTTCGCGCTGGACTCGATCCCCGCCATCTACGGACTCACCCGCGATCCCTACCTGGTGTTCACGGCGAACATCTTCGCGCTGATGGGCCTCAGGCAGCTGTACTTCCTGATCGGCGGCCTGCTGGAGCGGTTGATCTTCCTGTCCTACGGCCTCGCGGTCCTGCTCGGCTTCATCGGCGTGAAGCTGGTGCTGCACGCGATGCACGAGAACGAGCTGCCGTTCATCAACGGCGGCGAGGACATCAGCTGGGCTCCGGAGATCCCGATCTGGTTGTCCCTGGCCGTGATCGTCGGAACGCTCGCGATCACCACGGTGGTCAGCCTGATCGTCTCCAGGGGGCGCAGCAAGCAGGAGCTGGACGCCAGCACCGGTCCCCGCCGGGACTAGCGCACGCGCCCGGCGGACACCAGCGTCTCCACCCGGTGCGGTGCCATCGGGGCGTCCTCGATCAGCTCGCCGCTCTCGGGGGCGTGCAGCATCCACCGGGTGCCGTCCGGTGACACGCGTCGGGTGACGAACCCGACGTGGTAGACCCGTTCGCCGGGGCGGGCGAAGAAGTACAGGTCACCCGGCTGGACCTCACCCAGCGGGACCGGGACCACGCCGTCCGCCTGGTCGTAGGCGTCGCGGGGGACCCGCACGCCATGCGCTCGGTAGGTCAGGTGCACCAGCCCGGAGCAGTCCAGCCCCCACGAGCTGGTGCCGCCCCAGAGGTAGCGCATGCCGAGGAACTGCCGTGCTGCGGTGAGGATGTCGTCGACGCCGTAGGCCGGCTGCTCCGCCGTGTCGGACAGGCGTACGTCGGAGCCGGCGACCCGGCCCGTCCGGCCACCGGGCAGGAGCACCCGGACCGCGTCGGGCTCCCGCTGCTCGACCCGGAGCGCCGTGCCGAACGACAGCTTGCACCGGCTGCCGTCGTCGAGGTCGCAGACGGCCGAGCGGCTCATCACGAAGGCCTCGGCTCCGTCGGTCCGCAGCACGGGCTCCGCCAGGTGCCCCCGGCGTACCCAACCCGGATAGCCGTCGCCGTGCAGGGAGGACTGCTGCCCGAGTGCGGCCACCTGAACCCAGTCGCCGCGTTCCTCCAGGACCCGCACACCCTCGCCCATCAGCAGCTGGGTCAGCGTGCGGCCGTTCAGGCCCTTGCGGACCTGCGCGTCCATCGACGCCGCCCAGCCGGCCACGTCCGGGGGGTCCGCCACCGCGGCGGCGTCTACGTCGCGCGGGGCCTCGGGGCCGGTCCACACGGTGGCGACCGGCACGGAGACCTCGAGGACGTCGGGGTCACCGTGGAGCGGGTGCGGGGTGGCCATCAGCGCAGGGCCTCGATCCCGAGTCCGGGGGCCTCCGGGAGGACGACGACCGGTCCGTCGTACGACATCCCGCCGACGACTGGTGAGGAGGCCGCCCACCACGCGGCGTCGAGGTCCGCGGTGACGGTCGTCCCGTGCGCGGCGACCAGGCTGGCGGCGGCGCCCACCCCGATGTGGCTCTCCATCATGGAGCCGACGATGGTGCCCAGCTGGTGTGCCCGGGCCATCTCCAGCAGCGTCCCCGCCACCGACAGGCCGCCGCACTTGGCCAGCTTCACGTTCACCATGTCGGCTGCGCGGCGCCGGATCACCTCGACCAGGTCGCGCACGCCGTACACCGACTCGTCGGCCATCACCGGGGTGTGCACCCGGTCGGTCACCCAGGACAGGCCGTCGAGGTCCTCGGCCCGGACCGGCTGCTCCACGAGCTCCACGTCGGCATCGCTGTCCTCCAGGGCGCGGATCACGCGGACCGCCTCGCGCGGGGTCCACCCCTGGTTGGCGTCCAGGCGGATCCGGACGTCGGCGCCGACGGCGCTGCGGGCGGCCCGCACCCGGGCCACGTCGGTGGCGGCGTCGGTGCCGACCTTCATCTTCAGGACCGAGAAGCCGTCGGCGACCCGGCCGGTCGCGGCGGCGGCCAGCTCGGAGGCGTCGCCGGCCGCGAGGGTCACGTCGGTCGGCACCCGGTGCGTCGTCGAGCCCAGGAACGTCGGCAGGCTCAGTCCGCGACGCCGGGCCGCCAGGTCGTGCAGCGCGACGTCGACGGCGGCCTTGGCGCCGAAGTTGCGGGCCACGGCTCCGGCGACCGCGCGGCAGAGGGGGAGCAGGCCGTCCGCGTCGGCGCCGACGACCACCGCCTGCAGGGGACCGGACACGCACGCCTCGGCGCCGGCGAGCGACTCGCCGGTGACCTGCCACACCTGCGGTGCCTCGCCCCAGCCGGTGACACCGTCGCTGTCGGTGATCCGGACCACGACGGTGTCCGTGGTGGTGGTCCGGCGCAGTGCGGTGACGAACGGCGTGTGCAACGGAACGGAGAGCCGTTCGCAGGTGACCGTCTCGATCTTGCTCACGCCTCGCGGCCCTCCCAGATCCTGCGGCTGATCCCGGCGATCAGCGCGTTCGCCGTCTCCTCGGGCACGTCGGCGGTCGTGCAGACGGCGAGGACGTACGGCGGACCGTCCCCAGGTCGCACCAGCGCCACGTCGTGCGCCACCCCCTCGACCCACCCGGTCTTGTTCGCAACATACGTGCCCGCCGGCAGACCGGCCGGGATCTTGTCGCGGTGCTCCTGCGCCGCAACAACCTGCTCGATGTCGACACAGGTCTGCTCGCGGGCCAGCCGACGCTCGGCGACGCCGGTCATCACCAGGGCCAGGTCGTGCGCGGTGACCCAGTTGTCCAGTCCGGCTTCACGGGCGACGGCGTCCTCGATCCCGCGCGGGAGCGTGGTGGCGCCGCTGCACCCGGCGTCGACCAGCACGTTCGCGACCTCGCCGGGACCGACGCGCTCCAGCACCAGGTTCGTGGCCAGGTTCCCCGACTTCACGATCGCGTGCCGCACCAGCCGACGCAGGCTCGCCCGGGAGCCGACGAGCTGCCAGGTCTCGTCGTCCTGGTCGTCGGACTGCTCCAGCGCGAAGGACGACCCGTCCTCGGCGGAGGAGAACTCGTTGTGCACGGGCACCTCGGCATCGAGGTCGAGCTCCCCGCGCTCGTGGCGGCGGTAGGCCGCGACCAGCAGCGGCAGCTTCATCGTGCTCGCGGCGTAGTGCGGCGCGAGCTCGTCGCGGGTGTACGCCGGCGTGCCCGAGATGTCCCCGCACCAGACGGAGACCGTTGCCCCCTCGTCGCCGGCATGCTGCTTCACGAACCTGTCCACGAGGTCGTCGAGGTCGCGGCGTACGGCGGGCGCGAGGTGCAGGTCGGAGGACATGTCCCAGAGGCTACGACCGTGGCAGGGACAAGGGGCAGCGAGGTCCCGAAGATCGACCTGAACTCGCCGCGCGCCACGCAATCCCGGCCCCTGCTTCCTCCGTACAACGGAGAACCATGTCCGAGACGGCCCTCGGGCCGGGAAGAGAGTCTTGTCATGAAGCCACTGCGCCTCGCTGCCGGAACGATGACTCTGATGGTGGCGCTGGTGCCGCTCCAGGTTGCCGCTCACGCCGACGACGACGGGCACGACGACCGGCACCGCAAGGGGCTGCCGGACCGGATCGAGCTGCCGGACGGCTGGCAGCCCGAAGGCATCACCACGAACCACAGGTCGCTGTTCGTCGGTTCACTGGCCGGCGGAGGCATCTGGATGGGGAACCCCAGGACCGGAATGGGCGACGTGCTCGAGAAGGGTGTCGACGGACGGGTGGGGGTCGGCATCGACTTCGACCGCCGGCGCGGCCTGCTCTGGGTTGCCGGGGGACCGACCGGAGAGGTCCGGGCGCATGACGCCCACACGGGCGACGTGGTCGCGACGTACACGTTCGCGGCGCCGGATCCCGACATGCCGCGCTTCCTCAACGACCTGACCGTGACCAGACGCGGGGTGTTCGTGACCGACTCCATGTACCAGGAGCTCGCGGTGATCCCGCTCGACCGTGACGCGGACTCACCGCTGCCGCCCGCCTCCGCCGCGAAGACGCTCCCGCTGACCGGAGACCTGGAGTACGTCGAGGGCTTCAACCTGAACGGGATCGTCCGGTTCGAGGGCAAGCTGCTGGCCGTCCAGAGCAACACCGGCAAGCTGTTCCTGATCCGGCCGCGCAACGGCCACACGGATGAGGTGGACCTGCACGGCGCGAGCCTGGTGAACGGGGACGGGCTGGAGCGGGACGACGACATCCTGTACGTCGTGCGCAACCAGGACAACATGATCACGGTGATCGAGCTCGACGAGGACGACGACGATCCCGAAGGCCGCGTCGTCGCGGACCTCCGCGACCGCGACTTCGACGTGCCGACCACGGTCGCCCTCACCCGCGACTCGTTGTGGGCCGTGAACGCCCGCTTCGGCACGGACCCGACCCCGGACACCGAGTACTGGATCACGCGGGTGGACGAGTTCGACGACTGACGGGAGCGCCGAGTTGTCAGGCGCTGCGGACGCTCTGGCGCACTCACCGCCTGACAACTCGGTGGCGTCAACGCAGCAGCAGCCGGACGGCCACGTCCAGGGACCTGCCGACATCGGCCGCCGAGGAACGGCCGGTCACCCACTGCACGAGGCTGGCCAGCCAGACGTCGGCGATGACCTTGGCGATCGCGACCTCTTGCTCACTGGGCTCGGCGTCGGGTTCACCGGACCCGGGATCACCGGACCCGGGCTCGCGCATCGCCCGGGTGAGCCTCCGGGAGACGGGCCGGCCGGCCACGGCGAGCTCCTGGGCGACGGAGGCGGCGGCGAACAGGAACGCGCGGGTCAGCGCCACGGTC
>JAICRS010000360.1 GCA_025966335.1 Nocardioidaceae bacterium | reverse complement strand
GGCGCAGCGCGGCCGGTCGCTGTGCGTAGTAGGTGAACAGGAAGTCGTGCACCGGATGCGACTCGCGGCTGCGGCGACGCGCCAGATGCGGCTCTATCCACTCGTCCACGCGCGCCTTGTGAGCGTCCCGGCGGGCGTGCCAGGACACCGCGTCGAGGACCTCGACCGAGGCCGCGGCTGGCTTTTCCACACCGTCGAGGGTAGTCAGGGGTCCGTGCCCGTCGCGCGGGTAGGCTCACCCCGTGCGTATCGCCAGATTCACCACCGGAGACGACCCGCAGTACGGCGTGGTCACCGGCGACGTCGACGAGCTCGGGATCCCGTCGGAGGACTCGATGATCGTGGCGCTCGCAGGCGACCCGCTCCACGTCGGGGTGAACCTGACCGACCAGGAGCACCAGCTCGAGGCGGTACGGCTGCTCGCGCCGGTGATCCCGCGCAGCAAGGTGGTCGGCATCGGCCGCAACTACGCCGGCCACGCCGCCGAGCTGGGCAACGAGGTTCCCGCCGAACCGCTGATGTTCCTCAAGCAGAACACCTCCGTGGTCGGCCCCGGCGACCCGATCTTCTACCCGCGCCAGAGCAGCAACGTGCACTACGAGGGTGAGCTCGCCGTCGTGATCGGCCGGATCTGCCGCGACGTGCCCGTGGAGCGGGTCCGGGACGTGATCTACGGCTACACGGTCGGCAACGACGTGACCGCGCGCGACCTGCAGAAGAACGACGTGCAGTTCACCCGCGGGAAGGGCTTCGACTCGTTCTGCCCGCTCGGGCCCTGGATCGAGACCGAGCTCGACACCAGCGACCTGCGGGTCACCACGCACTTGAACGGCGACCTGGTCCAGGACGGCTCGACCAAGGACCTGATCTTCGACATCGCCACGCTGGTCGCGCACATCACCTCGGTGATGACGTTGCTGCCCGGCGACGTCATCCTCACCGGCACCCCGGAGGGTGTCGGTCCCATGAACCCCGGTGACGAGGTCGAAGTGGCCGTCACCGGCATCGGATCCCTGACGAACAAGGTGGTAGCGCGTGACTGACGCATCAGACAACGGTCTGGGCGACGTACTCGGTGGACTGGCTCCGGAGAAGGTCAGGGTCCGCTTCCCACCCTCGCCGACCGGCTCCCTGCACGTGGGCAACGTGCGCAGCGCGCTGTTCAACTGGGCGTTCGCACGCCACTTCGGCGGCACTCTCGTGCTGCGGATCGAGGACACCGACCTGGCCCGCAACACCCCCGAGGGCTACGCGTCGGTGATCGACTCGCTGCGCTGGCTCGGCATCGGCTGGGACGAGGGTCCCGAGGTCGGGGGCCCGTTCGCGCCGTACCTCCAGTCCGAGCGGTTCGACAAGTACGCCGCGGTGGCGCACGAGCTGCGTGAGGCCGGAAAGGCCTACGACTGCTACTGCTCCCAGGAGGAGGTCGAACAGCGTCGCGAGGCCGCCCGCGCCGAGAACAAGACCAGCGGGTATGACGGACACTGCCGCGCCCTGTCACCGCAGCAGATCGACGCGTTCATCGACCAGGGAAGGAAACCGGTGCTCCGGTTCCGGATGCCGGACCGGCCGATCGTGTTCGACGACCTGGTCCGCGGCGAGATCACCTTCCTTCCCGAGCACGTGCCCGACTTCGTGCTGGTCCGCGCCAACGGACACCCGCTCTACACCCTGGTGAACCCGGTCGACGACGCGCTGATGGAGATCACGCACGTGCTGCGCGGCGAGGACCTGCTCTCCTCGACTCCCCGTCAGGTGGCGCTCTACGAAGC
>JAICRS010000284.1 GCA_025966335.1 Nocardioidaceae bacterium | reverse complement strand
TGGCCAACCGCCTCGTCGGCATCCTCCACGGCTGCCTACGCCACGGGACGCTCTACGACGAAGCCACCGCCTGGGCACACCGCCACGACCTGAGACAAGCCGCCTGACTTGACGACTTAGAACCGTGGGATGTCTAGCGAGATGCCCTCCGCGAGGTCCGGAAAGATGAGAGCGTTCTCATGACGGTCTCACCCCTGTCCCACGATCCGGGAGCACACTGGCGCGCATGAGCATGTTCTGGAAGGTGATGGTGGGTCTGCTGCTGACGCTGCCCATGGCTGCGTACATCACCGGCACGCTCATCGCGTCGCAGGCCCAGATGCCCGCCGAGCGCACCCCGATCGTGATCAGCGACTCCCCTTCCGACCTGGCCAGTCCGACCGCCTCTCCGAAGCCGGACCGGACCCGCAGCCCCGAGCCGACCCGGCGTCCGACCCCGACGGCCAGCACCACCGATGACGATGACGACGACAGCGGCCGGGGTCGGGGCCGCGGGCGCGGCCGGGGCGGCGACGACCACGACGATGACGACGGGCCCGAGATCATCCGCCCCACTCCCGACGACTTCGACGACGATGACGACAGCGGCCACGGTGGGGACGACAACAGCGGCTCCGGTGGCGACGACAGGGACGACGAAGGGGACGATGACGACTGACGCCAGGTCCGCGTCACGGCTTGCTGCCTTCTCGGTCCGCACCCGGATCACCGTCGCGGTCGCTCTTCTCGTGGGACTCGCCCTCGCCGGGGCGGGTCTCGTCGTGTACGCCCTGGAGTCCGCGCACATCGAGCAGTCCGTCGCCGAGCAGGTGGAGCAGGAGCTCGCCGAGTTCGCGGCCCTCCGGACCGGTGACGACCCGGAGACCGGGGAGCAGTTCACCGACGTGACCCGCCTGATCGAGCTCTTCCTGCTGCGCAACGTGCCGGACGACGACGAGCTGCTGCTCGGTTACTGGAACGGCCAGCCCCAGAAGCTCTCCGCCACCCGCCACGCGCGGGAGTTCGCCGGCCACCAGCCGTTCATCGACGTCATCGACCGGCGCGCCCGGACCGGTGGCACCGAGCGGCTCAGCACCGAACGGTGGGGGGAGGTCGTGGTGACCGTGCAGCCGGTGCGGGACAACCGGACCTCCGGCGCGTTCGTGATCGCCAACTTCCTCAGCGACGAGCACCAGGAGCTGAACCGGGTGATGACCACCTACGCGATCATCTCCGCGCTCTCGCTCGGCCTGGTCACCGCGATCGCCGCCTGGCTGGCGGGGCGGCTGCTGCGGCCGCTGCGCACGCTGCGGGACACCACCGAGGAGATCACCGAGACCGACCTCTCCCAACGCATCCCCGAGACCGGCAACGACGACATCACCGCGCTGACCCGCACCTTCAACGAGATGCTGGAGCGGCTCGAGGTGGCGTTCACCGGTCAGCGCGACTTCCTCGACGACGCCGGACACGAGCTGAAGACCCCGCTGACCGTGATCCGCGGGCACATGGAGCTCGTCGACGTCACCGACCCGGAGGACGTGCGGTCGACCCGGGTGCTGCTCCTCGACGAGATCGACCGGATGTCGCGTCTGGTCAACGACCTGATCATGCTGGCCAAGACCGACCGGCCCGGGTTCTTCGACCTCGAGCCGGTGAACATCGCGCCGTTCACCCAGACGGTGCTCGAGAAGTGCCGCGCGCTCGGGGACCGTGACTGGCAGCTCGACGAGAAGGCCGAGTTCCTCGCGCACCTGGACGAGCAGCGGATCACGCAGGCGTTGTTGCAGCTGGCCCAGAACGCCGTCAAGCACACCTCGACCGGGGACGTGGTCGCGCTCGGTTCCCGGGTGGACGCCGAGCACGGCCTGCAGCTGTGGGTCCGGGACACCGGCTGTGGTGTGTTGGACGCGGACAAGGAACGGATCTTCGACCGGTTCACCCGCTCCGTCGTACCGTCCGGTGACGAAGGCTTCGGGCTCGGCCTCTCGATCGTCCGGGCGATCGCTGCAGCGCACGGAGGTACGGCGCACGTGGAGGATGTCGAACCCCAGGGGGCACGGTTCGTGCTCACGCTGCCGGTCCGACCGAAGGAGGACGCATGGCCCGGATCCTGATCGTCGAGGACGAGGAACGGATCTCGTCGTTCATCGCGAAGGGCCTCAAGGCGGACGGGTACGTCACCTCGACCGTCGCCGACGGTGCGCAGGGCCTCGACTACGCGCTCACGGGCGACTTCGACCTGGTGATCCTCGACATCAACCTGCCGAGCATGAACGGCTTCGAGGTGCTCGAGCAGATGCGGGCCTCCGGCAGCGACCTCCCGGTGATCGTGCTGACCGCGCGGGACTCGGTCACCGACACGGTGTCGGCGCTCGAGGGCGGCGCCGACGACTACATGCCCAAGCCGTTCCGGTTCGCCGAGCTGCTGGCGCGGGTCCGACTGCGGCTGCGGCAGGCCAACGAGTCGCCCAGCACGCGGGACGACGAGGTGGAGGTGGGCCGGATCCGGCTCGATCTGCGGACCCGCCAGGCGAGTGTCGGCGGCAAGGAGCTCGACCTGTCCGCGCGCGAGTTCAAGCTGGCGGAGATCTTCATGCTCAACGCCGGCCAGGTGCTCTCCCGCGAACAGCTGCTGTCGCACGTGTGGGGCTACGACTTCGACCCGGGCTCGAACGTGGTCGACGTCTACGTCGGCTACCTGCGCAGGAAGTTCGGGTCGGAGTCGATCAGCACCGTGCGCGGGATGGGCTACCGGTTCAACGCCGCCCGCCCGTAGGGACGCGACGCTGTCCGCAGGAACCTGACACCGTTCTCAGGGACAGGGCAAGGGACCCCACCTTCGGCGAGGTCCCCTGTCCGGCGACGGTCAGTCGTGCGAGGTGTCGTCCGAACCGCTGCCACCATGAGTCCCGGTGTCCCGGCTGATCGTGTTGTTGCTCGCGGTGTCGCGGCTGATCGTGTTGTGACTGATCGTGTTGTGGGTGTCGTCGACGCCTGCCTGATCACCACCACGAGTCCGGGTTCGCGTCTGACCCCGGGTGTTGTCACCGTCATCGTCGACCCCGGCCGCACGCGCCTGGTCACCGCCACGAGTCCGGGTGCGGGTCTGCCCGCGCGTGTTGTCACCGTCGTCGTCGACCCCGGCCGCCCGGGCCCGGTCACCACCACGAGTCCGGGTCCGCGTCTGGCCGCGGGTGTTGTCGCCCGTGTCGTCGTCGTCGTTGTCGTCGACGAGGACGAGCTCGGTGACGTTGTCCTCGCGCTTGGTGATGGCGTCGTCACCGATGTTCGGTGACGCAGTGGAGGGGATCGTCAGTGCGCCTACGCCGACCATGCCGGCAAGACCGATGGTGCTGAACGTGAAGATCTTCCTGTTCATGGTTCCACCCTTCGGGAGTTCCGCAGACCCGTTGCCTGCTTGGTGATTCCACGATGTGATGCGCAGGTTAGGTGGGTGTGAGAGGTGCGTGAGACCG
>JAICRS010000250.1 GCA_025966335.1 Nocardioidaceae bacterium | reverse complement strand
GCCGACGATGCGTTGTTCGGTCACGCGGCCATACTCGCACGTCGCATAGGCTCGCTTCGTGAACGAACTCTTCGCGCCACCGGGCAACGACTGGCGGCCCGTCTCGCCGCAGCTGGCCCGGATGCGACGCGCCGTGCTGTGCGTCCTGGTCGGTCTCGGGATCCTCGCGGTCATCGTGCTGATGGTGGTCCTCGGCTTCTCCGGCTGGCTGGTGCTGCCGCTCGTCGTACTCCTGGCCGTCCTCGGGCTCGGCTGGGTGCTGGTCGGCCGCAACGCTCGCGCGTGGGGCTACGCCGAGCGCGAGGAGGACCTCTACATCAAGCACGGCGTGATGTTCCGCGGCCTGGTCGCGGTGCCCTACGGACGGATGCAGTACGTCGACATCACCGCCGGCCCCGTCGAGCAGCTGTTCGGGATCGCCTCGGTGCACCTGCACACCGCGAGCTCGCGGACCAGCGCCGGGATCCCCGGCCTGCCCAAGGACGAGGCCGCCCGGCTGCGCGACCGGCTCACCTCGCTCGGGCAGGCCCAGGCAGCGGGCCTGTGAAGCCCTACCGCCGGCTGTCCCCGCTGACGCCCGTGGTCCGCAGCTTCATCTTCGTCGCGGCCGCGGTGACCGCCACCTGGCGGGACATGATCCGCGGCGACCTGGGCCCGTTCGGCTGGGTGCTGCTCGTGCTGCTGGTGCTCGGCGCGATCTACGGCGCCGCGTCGTGGCTGCGCACGAAGTACTGGATCGAGTCCGACGAGCTCCGCGTCGACACGGGCGTGATCAGCCGGCAGTCCCGGCGGATCCGGATCGACCGGCTCCAGGGCATCGACATCGTGCAGCCGTTCGTGGCCCGGCTGTTCGGGCTCGCCGAGCTGCGGATGGACGTCGCCGGCGGCAGCGCCCGCGAGGGGTCGCTCGCGTTCTTGACCTTGTCGGACGCGCGCGAGCTGAAGGACGTGCTGCTCGCCCGGCGGGACGCGGTCCGCACCGACGACTCCCCGAGCGCGCCGGCCGTCGCCCCAGGTAGTAGGCGCATCCTCGCCCGGGTCGACCTCGGCCGGCTGATCGCCAGCGTGCTGCTGTCCCCGGAGAGCGTGGCCCTGGTGCTGACCGCCCTCGCGTTCAGCAGCCTGTTCGCCTTCACCGGCGAGTGGCTCGGCTTTTCCGCGCTGCTCCCGGTGATCGGTGGCATCCTGCTCGTGCAGTTCCGCAAGCTCGCCGGCAACTACGGGTTCACGGTGTCCGAGTCCGACGCCGGGATGCAGGTGCGGCGTGGCCTGTTCGACCTCTCCTCGCAGACCATCGCGCTGGCCCGGATGCAGGGCCTGGTGGTCACCGAGCCGCTGCTGTGGCGCAGCCTCGGCTGGGCACGGCTCGACGTCTCGATCGCCGGCTACTCCACCGACGACGGCAGCGGCGGACCGGCGGCCTCCACGGTGCTGCCGGTCGGGGACCGCCGGACGGTGCTCTGGCTGGCGCGGCACATGCTCGACGGCGTCGACCCCGACCAGGTCGCGTTGACCGGTCCGCCGCGGCAGGCTCGGTTCGCCGCCCCGATCGGGTGGCGCTTCATGGCCGCCGGCGCCGGCCCGCAGATCATCGTCAGCCGCGAGGGCTGGTTCACCCGGCGCACTCACGTCGTCCCGCACGCCCGGGTCCAGTCGCTCCGGATCACCCAGGGCCCCTGGCAGCGCCGCCTGGGACTGGCCGACCTGCACGTGGACAGCCCGCCCGGCCCGGTCAACGCGGTGGTCCGGAACCGGTCCACCGACGACGTGCGGCGGATCCTGGAACGTGAGGTCGTCGTCGGCCGCGCTGCGCGGAGCGGTGGTCCGAGCGGGATAGGGTGAATCCCGATGTCCGTGACCACACAGGTGAAACCCACCGAGGAGCTGGACCGCGAGCTGTTCGCGGCGATGAAGTCCTACCTCGAGTGCTACTCCTCGCACCTGCCGGTGCGCCGGATCACCGTCGTCGGCAACGCCCCGCTCGCACCGAGCCTGGAGCGCCGCGACATCATCGACGGGTCCGACCTGGTCTTCCGCTGCAACTCGATGGTGCTCGACGAACCGGGCGACGAACCCACCTTGGGCACCAAGACCGATGTGGTGGTCGCGGCACGCGCGACCCGGGTCACCCCGTGGTTCTTCAAGGACTACCCCCGCCGCGCCTACCTGGTGATCGACGCCGGCAACCTGCGGAAGCCGGTGCCACCGCTGCTGCCCGAGCCCTGGCCGGAGGACCTGGGCGCCTGGCCGATCTCCAACCGGGTCTTCGGCATCCCGCTGAAGGTGCTGATCCGGCCCGAGGCGGAGGGTCGCGGCGCCGTCCCCACGACAGGGACCGAGGCGGCGTACGTCGCCCACGAGCTGTTCCCGGAGGCCGAGCTGTTCCTGACCGGGTACTCCTTCGTGAACGACCGCGAGCAGACCAGCTGGAACCACCACTGGGGCGACACCTCCTCGGTCCACCGGGCGCACAAGATCGACCGTGAGGGCGACCTGCTCCAGTCCTGGATCGACGAGGGCAGCGCACACTTCCTGCCCTAGCACCCGACGAGAGAAGGACCAGCACACGATGTCTCGGATTTCCGACCTGCTGCGGCGCACCGCGCTCGAGGAGCGGACCACCGCCGTCGAGTCGCGCCTGAACACGATCGCCGACCGGTTGGGGAACCAGCGGGCACTGCTGGAGAAGCAGCGCGCCCGGCTCGACCGGCAGCAGGAGAAGCTGCAACGACAGCTTGCACAGATGCGCGAGGAGAGCGAGCGGCTCACGGACCTGGCGGCCCGCGTGAAGACGCTGACCAGTGTGCACACCGTGCTCGAGCACCAGATGGGCTCCATGGAGGCGCGGCTGGAACGCCTGTTGAGCGCCGGCGAGGAGATCACGTCGACGGAGCCGGAGCGTGCCGAGGCTCGCCGGCTGCTCGACGAGGTCCGCGACGAGCACAGCCGCGTCCGGGCCAGGTTCGGAGTGATGACCCGCTACGAGGAGCGGATCCGGCGCCTGGAGGCGGCGCTCGAGTCGCAGCTGCAGGCGAACCAGCTGCCGCAGAAGTCGAGGCGACGCAAGGAAGCGCCGCTCGAGCCGGTGGACGCGGACGACGAGGCCTGACCCCGCCTACTGGCCGAGCTTCTTCTGCTCGACGTGCCGGTTCAGGTTGGCGATCTCCGGATGGTCGTCGAGCAGGTCGATGATCTCCGCGCAGCCGAGCCGATGGGCGCCGTGGTCCTCGATCAGCCGGCGGATCACCTCGAGGTCCTCGGTGGTGTCGAGCGTGACCCGGTAGGCGGACTTGTCCTCGGGCCACAACAGATGCCGGACCACGGTGTGCCCGCCGGCGTTCTGGTAGAGGTACGGCGTCACGTGCTCGCGCTGGGCCGGGTCGGTGGCGAACCGGTCCGCCTCCGCGAGCGCGGTCGCGCTGAACACCTCGAGGTCGAAGCCGCGCGGGAAGGTGCGCCGGATCCCGTTGCTGAGATAGAGGTTCTCGTCGTCGGCGTCCAGGAACTCGGCGACGGCACCCGCCACGACGCCACCGTCGATCAGCGGGCAGTCCGAGGTCACCCGGACCACGACGTCGAGACCGAACTTCTCGGCGCAGCCCTGGAACCTCGACAGCACGTCGGACTCGCTGCCCCGGAACCAGCGGAGCCCGCGGCGTTCGGCGAGGTCGATGATCGGGTCGTCGGCCGCGTTGGTGGTGGTGGCCACGAACACCTCGCTGCCGCTGGCGGCCAGGCGGTCCAGGTGATGGTCGAGCAGGGTCGTTCCCGCGACCTCGATCAGCACCTTGCCGGGCAGGCGGGTGCTGGTGGTGCGGGCCTGGGTGATGATGCCGACCTTCTTGGCAGCCGCCATGTCAGCGCAGCGCCTCGCGCAGCGTGTCCACGACCTGGTCGACCTGGTCGTCGGTGAGGTCGGGGAACATCGGCAGGGACAGCTCTTGGGCGTAGAAGGCCTCCGCGTTCGGGCACATCCCGCGGCGGTAGCCCGCGTTGGCGTAGACCGGGTGCCAGTAGACCGGTAGGTAGTTGACCTGGACCCCTATGCCCGCGGCCCGCATCTTCTCGAACGCCTCCCGGCGGCGGCCCTCGAGGATCCGCACGGGGTAGAGGTGCCAGGCGGGTTCGACGTCACCGCGCACGACGGGCGGGCGGATGCCGGGCACATCGGCCAGCGCGGCGCCGTACCTGGCGAAGATCTCCGCACGACG
>JAICRS010000107.1 GCA_025966335.1 Nocardioidaceae bacterium | reverse complement strand
GGTCACGATGACCCGGGCGCCCTGTCCCCGCAGGGACTCGGCGCAGCCCTTGCCGACGTCACCGTAGCCGCAGACCACGGCGACCTTGCCGCCGATCAGCACGTCGGTGGCCCGGTTGATCCCGTCGATCAGCGAGTGCCGGCAGCCGTACTTGTTGTCGAACTTGCTCTTGGTGACCGAGTCGTTGACGTTGATGCCGGGGAAGAGCAGCGAGCCCTCCTTCATCATCTCGTAGAGCCGGTGCACCCCGGTGGTGGTCTCTTCGGTCACGCCCTTGATCTGGTTGGCGACCGCGGTCCAGCGGCCGGTGTCCTCGGCCAGGGAGGCGGCGAGAGCCTTGAGGATGACGCGCATCTCGGCGTTCTCGGTGGACTCCGGGGAGTCGACCCGGCCGGTCTTCTCCGCCTCGACGCCGAGGTGGACGAGCATCGTGGCGTCGCCTCCGTCGTCGAGGATCATGTTCGCGGCGCGCTTCTCACCGTCGGGACCGTCGGGCCAGCGAAGGATCTGCTGGGTGCACCACCAGTACTCCTCGAGGGTCTCCCCCTTCCACGCGAAGACCGGGACGCCGCGCGGTTCCTCCGCGGTCCCGTCGGGACCGACGGCGACCGCCGCGGCCGCGTGGTCCTGCGTGGAGAAGATGTTGCAGGACGCCCAGCGGACCTCCGCACCGAGCGCGGTGAGCGTCTCGATCAGGACCGCGGTCTGGATCGTCATGTGCAGGGAGCCGGCGATCTTCGCGCCGGCCAGCGGCTTGCTGGCCCCGTAGCGTTCCCGCATCGCCATCAGCCCGGGCATCTCGTGCTCGGCCAGGTCGATCTCCGCGCGGCCGAACTCGGCCAGGCTCAGGTCGGCAACCTTGAAGTCCATGTACATCCTCAATCTCGGGGTCAACCTCTCCAGCGTACCGGCAGCCCCCTGTGACCGAGGGTCAGTGGGCGGCGGGTGCCGGCGGCTCGGGTCGCGCGTCGGCGGTGTAGCTCTCGCGGTAGATGTCCGGCTCGATGTAGATCACCTGTGCTGTGGGCTCCGCTTCCCGGATCGCGCGTTCGGCGGCGTTGATGCTCTCCGCGACCTTATCGGCGCTCGCGTCCCGGTCGACACCGGTCTTCACCGCGACCAGCAGCTCCTCGGGCCCCAGGTGCAGGGTCTTCATGTGGATCAGCCGGTCGATGCCCGGGGTTCTCTCCAGCGCCTCGCGGATCCTGCGTTGCGCCTCCGGCGTCGCCGACTCACCGAGCAGCAGGCTCTTGGTCTCCAGTGCCAGCACGATGGCGACCGCTACCAGCAGCAGACCGATCGCGGTCGTGCCGGCCACGTCCCAGTAGGGGTTGCCGGTGATCAGCGCCATCCCCACACCGATCAGCGCGAAGAACAGGCCGAGCAGTGCGGCGGCGTCCTCGAGCAGGATGACCGGGAGCTCCGGGGACTTGGCGCGCTGGATGAACTCCACCCACGACGCCTTCCCGCGCACCTTGTTCGACTCCACGATCGCGGTCCGGAACGAGAAGGTCTCCATGACGATCGCGCCCACCAGGACGACGATCGGGACCCATGCCCAGTCGCCTTCACCGGTGTGGCCCTCCGCGATCTCGTGGTACTTGTGGTAGGCCTCGTAGAGAGCGAACAGGCCACCGACCGAGAACAGCACGATCGCGACGATGAACGAGTAGATGTAGCGCTCGCGGCCGTAGCCGAACGGGTGCTCCGGGGTGGCCGCGCGCTTCGCCTTCTTGCCACCGAGCAGCAGCAGTCCCTGGTTCCCCGCGTCGGCCACCGAGTGGATCGACTCGGCGAGCATCGAGGAGAACCCGGTGAGCAGGAACGCCAGGAACTTCAGGATCGCGATGCCGGAGTTCGCCAGCAACGCCGCGATCACTGCCTTGGTGCCGCCGTCGGCCGCCATGAACCGTGCTCCTTCGTCGGGGTCCTGTCCGGGCCGGTGCGACCCGCGTTCCGACCCTAGCGTGTCGGGTGGTCCAGACCCACGCCCAGATAAGCCGCCGCGTAGGTGCCTGTGGCGAGCAGCGAGGCGTAGCGGGCGAGCTCGTTGCCGGCGTCGGCGGTCACGGTCTCCACGCGCACCCGGCGCTCCTGGGCGGCTGCGACCAACCGGCCTCGCTGCTCGCGCACCGACGCGTCGACCGAGCCGTCGTCGAGGATCACCAGGGCCGGCCGCAGGTCGCCCTCGCCCTCGTCGGCGAACGGGTCCGCGAACACGTCACGGGTGGCGGCCGCGCCGATCACCGGCAGCAGGTGCTCGGCATCCGCAGCGAGCGCGGCACGGCCACTGGTCCGGCGGATCGACTCCGCGACCCGTCGAGCCGCGCGTGCCGCCAGCACGGAGCCGCCCCACACGATCGGCACGGAGTCCGCGAGCACCACCGCCAGCATCTTCGCCGGGTTCACCGACTGGTCCCGGTAGGGCGAGCAGTCGATCGCGACCTCGTCGAGGGCGGTGGCGACCGCCTCCGCGTCGGTCTCGGGCCCGAGGTCGAGCCGGTCCAGGAACTCCAGCATCACCACTGCGGTGGCGAGCTGGTCACCGGTCGTGATCGGCAGGATCGTGCTGTGCCGTCCGGCGGCGTGCTCGGCGACCACCGAGCGCGGCGGACACGCCACCACGAGGGTGCACCCGCGGCGTACCGCCTCGGCGACCGCAGACGCGGTTCCCGAGTCGGCACCCTGCGGAGCCAGCACCACCACCAGGTCCAGGGTCCCTGCCCAACCCGGAAGGCTCGGCCCCGGCCAGGCCACGAACGGCACCGGGCACCACGGTTCGAGGACCGCACGGAGCAGCCGCGAGTCCGGTCCGGCCGCCACGACCGCACGCGGGCGGTCGTCGCCGGCCGCGGCGGTCACCGCCGCGGCAATGGCCTCCGCGGCCGCACTCGCCTCCCGCCGGACCCGGGCCCCTGCCTCGGCGAGCGGCCGCAGCGTGTGGTCTGCGCCCGAGAGGGCGTGCTCGTCGTCGAGACGCGTCTCGTCGAACGGGCCGCCCATCACACCTCTCCGGGCTTGCGGGCCTCGTCGACCAGCAGCACCGGGATGTCGTCACGCACCGGGTAGGCCAGGCCGCACGAGGTGCAGACCAGCTCGCCGGCCGCGTCGTCGACGGCCAGCGCACCATGGCAGTCCGGACAGACGATGATCTCGAGCAGTGCGGGGTCCAGCTTCATGAGTCTCTCCTGATCGTGGCGAGCACGTCGTCGCGGATCTGCGCCATGGTTGCCGCATCCCGGCCTTCGGCGTTCAGCCGTAGCAGGGGCTCGGTGTTGGACGCGCGGACATTGAACCACCAGTCGTCGTGGTTCACCGTCAGCCCGTCCAGGTGGTCGAGGGCCAGCCCCTCCCGACCCGCAAAGCTGTCCTCGACGGCGACCAGCGTCGCCGCCGGGTCCTCGACGGTGGAGTTGATCTCACCGGAGCTCGCGAACCGGGAGTACTCCGCCAGAAGGCCGGACAGCGGAAGGTCCGTCCCGGCGAGGGCGGCGAGCGCATGCAGGGCGGCGAGCATGCCGGAGTCGGCGCACCAGAAGTCGCGGAAGTAGAAGTGTCCCGAGTGCTCGCCGCCGAAGATCGCGCCGGTCTCGGCCATGGTCGCCTTGATGAAGGAGTGGCCGACCCGGGTCCGCACCGGGACCCCGCCGTGCTCGGTGATGATCTGCGGCACCGCCCGTGAGGTGATCAGGTTGTGGATCACCGGTGCTCCGGGCTCCTTGCGCAGCTCACGGGCGGCGATCAGCGCGGTGAGCGCCGAGGGGTCCACCGGTTCGCCCCGTTCGTCGACCAGGAAGCAACGGTCCGCGTCACCGTCGAACGCCAGCCCGAGGTCTGCGTCGACCGCACGGACTCGCGCCCGCAGGTCCCGGAGGTTCTCCGGCTCGATCGGGTTGGCCTCGTGGTTCGGGAAGGTGCCGTCGAGCTCGAAGTACATCGGCACCAGCTCGACGTCGAGCCGCGCGAACACCGAGGGTGCGGTGTGACCGGCCATCCCGTTCCCGGCGTCGACCACGACCTTCAGCCGGCGACCGGTGACCGGGACCAGCGACAGCAGGTGGTCCGCGTAGTCGTCGAGCACGTCGAGCCGGCTCACCGTCCCGGGGCGTTCCGCGACGGTGTCCGCGCCGGAGGCGACCAGGTCGCGGATCTCGGCGAGGCCGGTGTCCATCCCGACCGGCACCGCGTGGGCTCGGCACAGCTTGATCCCGTTGTACTGCGCCGGGTTGTGGCTGGCGGTGAACATCGCCCCGGGTACGCCGAGGCGCCCTGAGGCGAAGTACAGCTGGTCGGTCGAGGCCAGGCCGATCATCACCACGTCCGCGCCGGCGCGGCAGGCACCGGCGGCGAACGCGTCGGCGAGACCCGGGGACGAGGGCCGCATGTCGCGTCCGACGACGATCGAGCCCCCGGCGGTGCCGGTCACCCGGACGAACGCCGCACCGACGGCTTCGGCGACGGCCTCGTCGAGCTGTTCCGGGACGAGGCCGCGCACGTCGTACGCCTTGAAGATGGTGTCGGTCGGCGCCATGGGCTGACCCTACCGCCCGGCCCCGGGTCAGCTGTCGGGGGAACGCAGCACCCGTAGGTGGCCGCGCCGACCGACCTCACGGCCGGTCTCCTGCGCGAGCGCGACGGCACGCCCGGGGGTGTCCTGGACAGGAAGCGGGCGGGCGGCCTCGCGCACGGCGTCGGCGAGTGCCAGCAGGTCGTCGCTGGTGGGCCCGAGCGCGTCCGGGTCCGGCGCGAGCCGCAGGACCTCCCAACCACGCGGAGCGCTGAGCCGCTCGCTGTGCGCCTCGCACAGGTCGTAGGCGTGCGGCTCGGCGAAGGTGGCCAGCGGCCCCAGGACCGCGGTCTGGTCGGAGTAGACGTAGGTCAAGGTGGCCACTGCCGATCGCGCGCAGGCGGTGCGGGAACAGCGACGGGCGGAACTCACGACGCAGACGGTACCCCGTGGGGTGGTCGGCACCGATTAGGCTCGCGGTCGTGACACCTACCGGAGCAGCCACAGGCCCACGGACCGGCAAGAACAGGGACCGGCGAGGGCGTGGCATGCGCGGACCGGCGGTGCTGCCGGGGCCGCACTCCCCGGTCGGGGTCCCGCTGATGCGCAGCCCCAGGGACGAGTTCGACGCGCTCGTGCTGAGTGTGGTGCACCGCCTCGACGAGCGGTGGCACGACGAGCTGGGCCTGGTCGAGTTCGCCGTGGAGGAGACCCCGATGGTGCCCGACGACTGGGCCGCGGCGACGGTCCCGCTGGCGTCCCTGGTGCGCGGGTCCGGAGGTACGCCGACGCGGCTGGTGCTGTTCCGCCGGCCGATCGAGCTCCGCTGCGAGGACCGGTCCGACCTGTCCGCAATGGTGCTCACCGTGCTCGTCGAGCAGGTCTCGGAGCTGCTCGGCCGGGCCCCGGAGGAGATCGACCCGAGCTACGAGGCGGACTGAGCGAGCACCGGCCGGACCGCCGGCCGGGTGACCCGCACGACCACCGGCCGCAGCGCCACCTGGGACAGTCCCGCGTCGCCTGCATAGGTCACCGCGCCGTGGACCCGACCCTCCCGTGGCTCGACGACCACGTAGGCCGCTCGCCCGGCCGGTGACCAGGCGTTGGTGGCGCCCGGGTCCAGCCGGAGGGTGGTCGCACCGACCTGCGCTCCGGCCGCGTCATAGGCGACGATCCCCGCCGTGCCGCCCTGTTCGCCGCCGGTCAGCTGCACCGAGCTGCGCAGCCGGTCGGGGACCGGGGCGACGGCAGGGCCGGCGAGCGCCCGGACGCTTCCGGCGTACGACGTGTCGCCTCCTGCCGTGGACCGGACCGTCGCCGTGACCGGGACGGGTGAGCGAAGCGTGACCGCGGCGGCGCCCCCGGGGACTGCCTCCGTCACGGGAGTGCTCACCACGGCACCCGGTGGCACCCGGACCTGCGCCACGTCGGTCGGTGTGAACGACCCGCTCTCCCCGGACACCTCGACCGCGACGAGTGCTTCCCGGCCGGAGGGGTTGGCCACCACGAGCACGTGCTCGTCCGCCCGCCGCGGCAGGCCGGCGAGGCGGACCACCCGGCTTGCGGAAGCCTGGTCGGGGAGCCACTCCTTGCCGGGCTCGGAGCCGAACTCGGGTGCGTAGCTGTCGGACAACCCCGCGACCACCCGTCCGCGCGAGGCGACGACGTTCACCGCGAGGTCCTCGCCCTGGGGGGCGAGCTCGGTCAGCTCGAGGACGGTCGAGCTCAGCGGAGGCACCGTGATCCCGCGGGTGCCGAGGGTCTCGACCTCGCCCTCGGGGCCGAGCACCCGCACGTCCACCACCGCCGCACCCGGGTCGAGGTTGGCCACGACGAGCTCGGAGGTGTGCGTCAGCGTGGCGGCCGCGCCGGTGAACCACCACTGTGCCCGGGGCGAGTCGCAGCGGGCAACGGCCGCAGTGCCGTCGCCGGTGTCGGACCGGAAGGTGAACAGGCCCGCGGCGAGCTCGCCGGTCGCCTCCACCGCGAGCACGTCCGCCGTCTCGCCGCGCCCGGGGTCGGGCACGACCAGCTCGCCGCGCGCCGGGGTGCGCTCCTCCGCGCCCGCCAGCTCCCCCGGCTCGCCGAACCGGATGCTGCCGCCGCTGCCCAGACCCCGGACCGGCGCGGCGCCGGTGACCACGCTGGTGCGCGTCCCGCGGGGTGGGTCCGCTCGCAAGCAGCCGTCGAGGGCATGGTCCACCAGGACCCCCTCGGTCCCGCCGGACCGGTCGTCGTCGGGCGCCGCGGAACCGGTGAGCAGCACCGCGACCACCGCGACGGCAACCAGCACGGCAGCGGCGACCGTGCCGCCGGCGACCTGCCGTGGGGTCCGGTCGGCGACCCGGCGTCCGGAGCGGGGCACGGTCATCGGCGCACCCTCCGGCTCGGGGCGGCCAGCACCGCGGCCACCACGACCGCCACCAGCTGCGCGGCCAGCAGCCACGGACGCAGTGACTCCGCCGGGCTCGGCAGCGCATCATCACTCGGCTCGGCGTCGAGCTGCCAGGCGCGGGCGCCGGGACGGACCGCGCTGGCGGGAGCCAGCCCGCTGACACTGTCGAGGTTGCCGCTGAGAACGACGTCGGCCGGCGGCGGTGCGTAGACGTACGCGACGCCGTACCGGCTGAGGGTCTCGATGTCCTCCGGCTGCGCGGCGGTGGCCAGGCGGCCCACCAGGTCGGTCAGCTCACGCTGTGCCTCCAGCGCGGGAGCCAGCGTGTCGTCGCCGAGCCGTTGCCCGTCTCTTCGCCGCACCAGGTACTCCAGGCCGGCGCGCCGGTCGCCCCGGACCACCAGCGTGCCGTGGTCCGGGTCCGCCCGGGCCGCCTCGGCCATGTAGGTGGGCACTGTCTGCACCGGGCGCCGGTCGAGCGGCTCGGACACTCCCTCCATGGCCCACCAGACCAGGCCGGCGACCGGGGAGAGCAGCGCGGCCGCGACGACCAGCAGCCCGACCGGCTGTCGCCACCCGAAGCTGGTGCCGGAGATCATCGCACCCACCCCGCTCCCTGCGGTGGCGGCGGCGCAGATCCCGGCGGCCTGGACGACCAGCAGCAGAAAACCGAGCCACACCGTCTCCGGCACCAGGGCGACCACGACCAGGCCGACGACGAGGACCGTCCAGGCCGGCAGGACCCGGGACCGGGTGTCGCGCCTGAGCAAGGCCGCCAGTGCGGCGAGCACGATGCCCGCGCTGATCCAGCCCGGCGCAGCGCCGATCTGGACGGGTCGACCGAGCACGACGTCCCACGGACCGATCCGACCCAGCAGGTCGACGGCCGGCAGGCCCGCCTCGGCGAGCCACGGCAGCCCGCCGGGCCGGCCGAAGATCTGCACGGTCCAGGGCAGCAGCAGTACCGGCACCGCGGCGACCGTGACGGCCGTCGGGGCATGGTTCCTGACCGGCCGGGCTACCAGCGCGACCAGTGCGAGGGCCGCCGCGAGGACCCAGGCGATCGGCACGAACGCGGTGACCAGCGCGAGCCAGAGCGCGGTGCGCCACGCCGCCCGCCAGCGACGGTCCGTCGGGTGGGACCCGGAGAGGAAGAGGGCCGAGTGCGCGAGCCACGGCAGGCAGAGGGCGGCGACCACGGTGCCGAGCCGGCCCTGGTTCACCGAGCCGGCCAGCACCGGGACCAGGCCGTAGGCAACCGCACCCCACAGGGCCGGGAATCTCGCTCCGGTCACCCGCAGCAGGAAGCGGTAGCCACCGAACGCGGCGAGCGGCACGACGAGCAGGAACAGCAGGTCGACCAGCAGCCACGCCTTGGCCAGCAGCAGCGTTCCGGCGACCGCCAGCGGCAGCAGGTACGGCGCTGCCGGCGCCGCCGAGCCGACCCCCACCTCGTGCCACGACTCCAGGTAGACCTCCCACCAGGCGAGAGCCGAGCCGGGCGCCGGCAGCAGCGCGCCGCCGGAGAGCTGGCCTGCCCCGAGGACACCGCGTGCACCGACCAGGGCGAGCACGACGAGGAGGCCGAACACCGCTGCGGTCGGACTGGTCAGCAGCCGGGCGATGAGGCCCTGGTCGTCGGGCAGGTTCTGCGCCTCCGCAGGCACCGGGCCGGTCTCCAGGGTGCCCCCGCGCCGACTCCGCCGGGCCGAGGAGAGCTCACCGGCCTGGTGGCCGACCGCGGATGCCACGTCGGTGACGAAGTCGAGTCCGTGCCGGTAGGGCAGCCACGGCGGCGCCAGCAGGTGCCGGACCGCACGGGGCGGGACGGTCGCCGTCCGGCGCCGCTCGAGCCGGCCGGTGACGACCCGGTCCGGCCTCAGGTAGGTGGCCAGCAAGGCGACCACCTCGTCGTACGCCTCCCGCGGCGCGCGGACCAGGAGCAGTCCGGCGGCCCGGACCAGGCTGCCGAGGAACAGGCGCACGAGATGGAACGGGAGCGCGACCAGCGAGCCGTTGACCAGCAGCGTGTAGAGGGCGGCGCGCCGTTCCGAGCGGCGATGGCTCCCGGTGAGCGGGGTCCGGCGCACCCCGCGGTGCGCGGCCTCGACGTGGAACACCACGGCGTCGGGAACCACCAGCGTGCGGTGGCCGGCACGGGCCGCGCGCCAACCGAAGTCGATGTCGTTGCCGAAGACCGGGAGCCGTGGGTCGAACCCGCCGAGCTGGTCGAACACGTCGCGCCGGACGAGCATCCCCGCGGTGTTCACCGCGAGCACGTCTCGCGTCCGGTCGTGCTGCCCCTGGTCGTACTCGCCGCGTTCCAGCCCGGTCTCCCGGCGGCCGGTTCCGCTGATCGTCACGCCCAGCTCGAGCAGACGGCGCAGCGACGGCCACTCGCGGGTCTTCGGCCCGAGCACCGAGGCGGACGGAGCTTGCGCGGCGGCCTCGAGCAGCCGCTCGAGCGCGTCCGGCGCCGGCGCACTGTCGTCGTGCAGCAGCCACACCCACTCGACGTGGTCGGCGGGCGGGCCGTCGACGAGCTGGTCGAGCCCCAGCCGCACGGCGGCCCCGTACGACGACGTCGTCCCCGCCCGCAGCACCGCATCGGTCCCGAGCCGGTCGGTCAGCAGATCGACACTGGCGTCGGTGCTGCCGGTGTCGACCGCGACCACCCGCTCGGGGGGGCGGGTCTGCGCCTGCAGTCCG
>JAICRS010000124.1 GCA_025966335.1 Nocardioidaceae bacterium | reverse complement strand
TGCCCATCAGGACACCGCCCCGGACCAGGGTCACGATGCCCCAGATCACCAGGATCACGGCGAGGATCCACAAAATGGTCGCTAGCATGATTTCCCTCCTTGTTCGAAGGAAGATTGCCCACTGTGTCGGGTCGTCAAACGTGCGGTGACACTAAATGTTGCTGCGGTCAGTCCGAAGAGCGGACGTTAGGGTTCCGGTCGTGGTCTACACGAGCCGGTATCCGTTCTTCTACGTCACCGTGGACATCGTCATCCTCACCATCCGCGAGGACGCGCTGGCCGCGCTGGTCGTGCAACGGGGCGAGGAACCGTTCGCAGGTCGGTGGGCGCTGCCCGGCGGGTTCGTCGATCCCGACGAGGACCTGCTCGAGGCGGCCGTCCGGGAGCTCCGTGAGGAGACCGCGGTCGCCACGGGCGACGTACGACTCGAGCAGCTGGCCTCGTTCGGCGCACCGGGCCGCGACCCGCGGCACCGGGTGGTCAGCGTGGCCTGGCTCGCGGTGCTGCCGCACGGACCGGAGCCACGGGCCGGGTCTGACGCGGCCGGTGCGGAGTGGAAGCCGGTCGACTTCCTGCTCGGTGAGGGCCGGCTGGCCTTCGACCACGCCGAGATCCTCGGTGAGGGGGTGGAGCGCGCCCGCGCGAAGCTCGAGTACACCGGTCTGGCCACCGAGTTCGTCGACGACGAGTTCACCGTCGCCGAGCTGCGACGGGTCTACGAGGTGATGTGGGGGCACCGGCTCGATCCCGGCAACTTCCACCGCAAGGTGACCCGCACCCCCGGTTTCCTCGAGCGGGTCGGCCGGGCGGTGACCCGCGGCCCGGGCCGGCCCGCCGAGCTGTTCCGGTTCGGCGGCGCGGAGGTGCTCCACCCGCCGCTGACGCGGTCCACGTTCGGTTGAGCGGTCGCGTTCGCCTGCATGACGGAGGCCCCGAACGTCTCCGTCCGGGGCCTCCGTGATGTCGAGCCGTGCGTCAGGCGTCCTGCACGGCGATGGTGAACTGCACCCCGCCGTTGTCGTCGACCTGCGCGTCGAGGATCTTGTCGTCGAGGGTGACGGCCGCGGTCTCCTCCAGGAAGACCCGGGCGCCGCTGTCCTCGAGCACCTGGTCGCCGGGCTGGGGCGCCTCGGTGGGCATCACGTGCAGTGCGGGGGAGTCGGCTGCGTCCTGGCTGATCCGCAGGCCTCCGTCCTCGGTGCCGCCGCTCTGGTCGACGATGCTCTTGACTACTGTGCTGGCGTTCTCGGTCAGGGTGAGCACTGGGCTGTTCTCCGATCGATAGCTTTCTGTGTTCCCGTCCACCCTGCACGTCGTGGGCAAGACACTCAAGGCCGCGCGGACATCCCGGGCGTGTCACCTGTCACCGGTGCGGGTCCTCGGCGGTAAATCCGGTTGTCGGGCCGCCCTAGACTCGTTCCCGTCATGTCTGAAGCCGGTCCGCCCCCTCGTCGTACCTCCCGGCGTCGCAGACCGCGAAAAGGTCACGCCTCAACGGCGAAAAAGGCGCGTCTCAACGGGGGAAAGGGCGCGTCTCAACGGTTGAGCCCGGCGGAGGTCGACCGGCGGGCCGGGCTGGTCCCGAAGATCATCTACCCGGCCGAGCTGCCGGTCAGCCAGCGGCGCGACGACATCGCCGAGGCGATCCGCGAGCACCAGGTGGTGATCGTCGCCGGCGAGACCGGTTCGGGCAAGACCACCCAGCTGCCGAAGATCTGCCTCGAGCTCGGCCGCGGGGTCCACGGCATGATCGGGCACACCCAGCCGCGCCGGATCGCCGCGCGCAGCGTCGCCGACCGGATCGCGGAGGAGCTGCGAACCCCGCTCGGTGAGGTGGTCGGCTACCAGGTCCGCTTCACCGACCGGTCCAGCAGGGACACCCTGGTCAAGCTGATGACCGACGGGATCCTGCTCGCCGAGCTGCAGCACGACCGGATGCTGTCGGCCTACGACACGCTGATCATCGACGAGGCGCACGAGCGCAGCCTGAACATCGACTTCATCATCGGCTACCTCCGGCAGCTGCTGCCGCAGCGACCGGACCTGAAGGTCGTGATCACCTCCGCGACGATCGACCCCGAACGGTTCAGCAAGCACTTCACTGCTGCCGACGGGGGGAGCGCGCCGATCGTCGAGGTGTCCGGACGGACCTACCCGGTCGAGGTGCGCTACCGGCCGCTGGTGGAGGAGACGTACGACGACGACGAGGGCGAACCCGTCGTCCGCGACCAGACCGAGGCGATCGTCGACGCGGTCCAGGAGCTGATCGCCGAGGGGCCCGGCGACATCTTGGTGTTCCTCCCCGGGGAGCAGGAGATCCGCGACACCGCCGACGTCCTCTCGAAGCTGCGGCCGCGGCGGGTCGTCGACGAGTTCGACGTGGTCCCGCTGTTCGCCCGGCTCTCCAGCGCCGAGCAGCACAAGGTCTTCGAGCGGCACACGAAGCGCCGGGTGGTGCTGTCGACCAACGTCGCGGAGACGTCGCTGACGGTGCCGGGGATCAGGTACGTCGTCGACTCCGGTTTCGCGCGGATCTCGCGGTACTCCTACCGCACCAAGGTGCAGCGACTGCCGATCGAGCCGATCAGCCAGGCGTCGGCCAACCAGCGCAAGGGCCGGTGCGGCCGGGTCGAGGCGGGCGTGTGCATCCGGCTCTACTCCGAGGAGGACTTCGAGAGCCGGCCGGAGTTCACCGACCCGGAGATCCTGCGCACCAACCTCGCCTCGGTGATCCTGCAGATGACCGCGCTCGGGCTCGGCGACGTCGCCCGGTTCCCGTTCGTGGATCCGCCGGACCAGCGCAACGTCAAGGCCGGGGTCCAGCTGCTCGAGGAGCTCGGTGCGATGGACCCGCGGGAGAAGGATCCCCGCCGCCGGCTCACGAAGCTGGGTCGCCAGCTCGTCGTACTCCCGATCGACCCGCGGCTGGCCCGGATGATCGTGGAGGCGGACCGGCTCGGCTGCCTGCGGGAGGTGCTCGTGGTCGCCGCGGCCCTGTCGATCCAGGACCCTCGGGAGCGGCCCGCCGAGCACCGGCCACAGGCCGACCAGGCGCACGCCCGGTTCCGGGACGAGGCGTCGGACTTCATGACGCTGCTGAACCTGTGGCGCTACGTGCGCACCCAGCAGAAGGAGCTGTCCTCGTCGGCGTTCCGGCGGATGTGCAAGGCGGAGTTCCTCAACTACCTCCGGATCCGGGAGTGGCAGGACCTCGAGTCCCAGCTGCGGCAGGTCGCCAAGCAGCTCAAGCTCACCGTCGGCCCCCCAGCAGACGCCCCCGACGAGGACGCCGTGCACCAGGCGCTGCTGTCCGGGCTGCTCTCGCACATCGGGCTGCGCGACCCCGACCGGCGCGACTACCTCGGCGCCCGCAACGCCCGGTTCTCGATCTTCCCCGGCTCCGGCCTGTTCAAGAAGCAGCCCCAGCTGGTGATGGCCGCGGAGCTGGTCGAGACCTCCAAGCTGTGGGGCCGGGTCAACGCGGCGATCAAGCCCGAGTGGGCCGAGGTCCTGGGCGAGCACCTGGTCAAGCGCACCTACTCCGAGCCGCACTGGTCGAAGAAGCGCGCGGCGGTGATGGCCTACGAACGGGTGACGTTGTACGGCGTCCCGCTCGTCGCGGACCGGCTCGTGTCCTACGGCAAGATCGACCCGGCCATCGCCCGCGAGCTGTTCATCCGGCATGCGCTGGTGTACGGCGAGTGGTCCACGCAGCACACGTTCTTCGCCCGGAACCGGGCGCTGCTCGAGGAGGTCGAGGAGCTCGAGCACCGGGCCCGGCGCCGCGACATCCTCGTCGACGAGCACACGCTGTTCGACTTCTACGACGCCCGGGTCGGTCAGGACGTGGTCTCCGGGGCGCACTTCGACTCCTGGTGGAAACGCACCCGGCAGGCGCAGCCGGACCTGCTCACCTTCGACCCGGCGATGCTGGTCAACGAGTCGGCGGCCGACATCGACCAGCACGACTACCCCGACGAGTGGCGCGAGGGCGACCTGGCGCTGCCGCTGACCTACCAGTTCGAGCCCGGCTCGGCCGCCGACGGGCTGACCGTCGACCTGCCGGTGTCCACGCTGAACCGGGTGCAGGCCGACGCGTTCTCCTGGCAGGTCCCGGGTCTGCGTGAGGACCTCGTGGTCGCGCTGATCCGGTCGCTGCCCAAGCAGCTGCGGGTGAACTTCGTTCCCGCCCCGAACCATGCCCGGGCGTTCCTCGACGCGGTGTCACCAGGGGAGGAGTCGCTGCTCGACGCGCTCGAACGCTTCCTGCGCGCGACCACCGGCGTCGTCGTCCCCCGTGAGTCGTGGGACTGGTCCAAGGTGCCGGACCACCTGCGGCCCACGTTCCGGGTCGTCGACGACACCGGCAGCGTGGTCGGCGAGGGCAAGGACCTCGAGGCCCTCAAGGCACCGCTGGCCGGCGAGCTCAAGCAGGCGATCGCGCAGGTCGCGCAGGCCAGCGGGATGACCGCGACCGGGCAGTCGACGTGGTCGTTCGGCGCCATCGAGCAGACGTTCACCCGGTCCCGCGCCGGCCACGAGGTGCGCGGCTTTCCCGCGCTGGTCGACGAGATGCTCACCACCGCGCAGCGGCCGACGGTCGGGTTGCAGGTCCTCGGCTCCGAGGCCGAGCAGCAGGCGGCCCACCGGCTCGGCACCCGACGACTGCTGATGCTGGCGATCCCCTCACCCGCGAAGAGGATCACCGACGGCCTCGACAACGCGGAGAAGCTCACTCTGGCCGGGTCGCCGTACCCGTCGGTCCAGGACCTCCTCGAGGACTGCGTGGCGGCCGCCGTCGACCAGCTCGTCGACGCCAGCGGCGGGCCGGCCTGGGACCAGGCCGCGTTCGAGGCGCTGAGCCTGCGAGTGCGTGACGGGCTGGAACATGCAGCCCGGACGGTGATGTACGACGCCGCTCGCGTCGTCACCGTGTGGCGGGAGACCGACCGTGCCCTCAGCGGCTCCGCCGACCTGCCGATGCTGCCGGCACTGGCCGACATGAAGGCCCAGGTCGGCCGGCTCGTGCACCGGGGGTTCATCGCCGAGGCCGGGGCGGGCCAGCTGCGGGAGATCCCGCGCTACCTCGCCGCGGTCCGGAGCCGCCGGGAGAAGCTGCCGTCCTCGGTCGGGCGCGACCGGCTGCTGTTGGACCAGGTCGCGGGGGTCCAGGAGGCCTACCTGAACCGGGTCGAGGCGTTGCCGCCGGGACGTCCGCCGAGCGCGGAGCTGGTCCGGGTCGGGTGGATGCTCGAGGAGTTCCGGGTCAGCCTGTGGGCACAGCACCTGGGCACGGCGTACCCGGTCTCCGACACCCGGATCCGCAAGGTCCTGGACGCCCTGTGACACCGACTTGTCAGGCGGTGCGCCCGCTATAGCGCGCACAGGGCCTGACAAGTCGGTCAGAGGGCGTGGTGGGTGCGCGCCGCGGCGATGACGGCGTCGAAGATGTCCCGGTCCAGCACGGCCCCTTCGCGGCGTACGCCGTCCTGGTCCAGCCGCAGCAGCCGGTCCAGTCGCACCTCGCTCGGCCGGCCGGCGCTGTCCCAGCGGCCGGAGCCGATGTCCATCCAGTAGCGGCCGTAGCGGGCCTCGTCGTCGGCGTCGAGGTCGTGGTCCTGGCTGCTGAGCTGCAGGCCGAGCAGCGTCGGCCCGTCCCGGCCGATCAGCAGCACCGGGCGGTCCTTGCCCTGGGTCGGGTCGTCGTCGTAGGGAACCCAGGCCCACACCACCTCACCGGGGTCAGGCCGGCCGTCCAGGTTCGGGGAGTAGTCCACGACGGGACCCGAGCCGTGCTGCGGCGTCGTCGCCTGGCGCAGGAAGGTGCGGACGAGGTTGCCGAGTCGTGATCGAGCCATGGCTGAACTCTAGGGCCGGCAGTCCACAATGGCTGTCATGACGGTGGTGCGGGTGGCGACGTACAACGTGTACCTCGGTGCCGACCTCACGCTGATCTTCGGCGCGGCGAGCCCCGAGCACCTGATCGAGCGGGCCGGGCTGGTCCACCGCCAGCTCCTGGGCACCGACTTCCCGGCGCGTGCCGAGTCGATCGCCCGGCTGGTCGCCCGGGAGCGGATCGACGTGCTCGGCCTGCAGGAGGTGGCCCGGTGGTCGCGGGCCCCGATCACCGCGGACCGCGTACCGGGGGAGGCGCAGGTGTGGTGCGACTTCCTCGACGAGCTGCTCGCGGCGCTGGACCGGTCGGGAACGCCGTACGACGCGTACGCCGCGAACGCCAGCTTCCGGGGCGGCGCCGCGATCTCCGCGACCGAGCAGATGTCGGTGCTCGGTTTCAACGTGACCCTGGTCCGCCGCGGCAGCGGCGTGGTCGTCACCGGGTCGGCCACCGGCGAGTTCCGGGCCCGGGTCGAGATCCCGACCGGGATGCCGGAGCTGGTGCTGACCGTCCCCCGCAGCTGGGGATCGGTCGACCTCGCCGCCGGCGACCAGCGGTTCCGGTTCGTGAACACGCACACCGAGGCGTACGACGCACCCGTCCGCGACGCCCAGCGGGACGAGCTGCTCCAGGTCGTGGGGCCGGACGGACCGCCGGTCGTCGTGGTCGGTGACTTCAACGCCGGACCGGACGAGGTGGGGATGCCGGCGACGTTCCAGGACGCCTGGGCGGTCGTCGGCGACGGGGGACCGGGACACACCTGCGGACAGGCGGCGGACCTGGCGAACCTCGACAGTCGGCTCGGCGAGCGGATCGACTACGTCTGGGTCCGCGGGGCCGGGATCGACGCGTGCCGGGTGGTCGGCGACACCGAGTCCGACCGCACGACGGCCGCTCGGCTGTGGCCCTCGGACCACGCGTGTGTGCTCGCCGACATCCGGCTCGGGTGAAGTCCGCTCGCCGCGGCGACAGGTGACCTAGGCTGTCCCCGCGCGCCCGCACCGGAGGCGCCACCCGGGAGGTCCTGATGCGAGCACGGGCGGTCGCCGTCCTCACGGCGGCGCTGCTGGTGGTCGGCTCGACCGCCGGGGCGGCCGGCGCCCAGGAGCAGGTGCTGCGTGACCCGGCCGGCGACATGTGGGCGATGGACTACGCCGGCAACAGCACCGCGGCTCCGCAGATGCGGACCGGGGACGTCCGGCGTGCGGCGTTCCGGCACCGCCGCTCCGACGTCGTGGTCCGGCAGCGCTTCGTCGACCTGCGCCGGGTCGGCCGGTACACCCAGCACGCGCTGCGCCTGCAGACCGGTTCGAACGTCTTCCGGGAGGTCGTGGTCGTCGCGGGACCCGGCTCGTGGGGCGGCACCGTCGAGGTGTTCAACCGTCGCGGCCGGGTCGACTGCGAGGCCAGGCACCGGATCGACTACCGAAGGGACACCGTGCTGATCCGGGTTCCGCGGTCCTGCCTGGGCGACCCAACGCGGGTGCGCGCCTCGGCGGCCAGCACCTGGGCGCAGAACAGGCGCGACGAGTTCCTGGTCGACAACCCGCACCACACCCGCGCGTCGGTGAACCGGCGGACGTGGACCCGGTGGCTCCGGGTCGGCTGAGTCGCCCGCTTCGCCGTACCGCCGTCAGTCGAGGGGCTTGCGTCGCATCGCCTTGACCTGGCTGCGGTGCTTCTTCCCGGCCAGTCGGCGTTCGCGGGACCCGCGGGAGGGCTTGGTCGGTCGGCGCGACGGCCCGGGCGGGGCGAGGGCGTCGGTGAGCAGCTCGACCAGGCGGGCGCGGGCTGCCTCGCGGTTGCGGTGCTGGGAGCGGTACTCCGACGCGGCGATGGTCAGCCTGCCGTCGACCAGCCGGTGCGCCAGCCGGGCGACCGCGCGGTCGCGGAGATGCGGTGGGAGCGAGGGCGAGCCGGCCAGGTCGAAGGTCAGCTCGGCGCGGGAGTCCGCGGTGTTCACCGACTGGCCGCCGGGACCGCTCGACCTGCTGAACCGCCAGCCGAGCTCCGCCGCGGGGATCTCGATGCCGCGGACGTGGAGCGCACCGGTCATCGGGTGCCGCTGCGGGAAGTATGTGCGCCGGACCGGGAGCGCCTCACGGCGCGTGGCCGCTCGTAGCGGCTTATTGTGGGACCCGGGGCTGCCGCGGTCCGACGCGTTCTCGAGTTTACAAGGCCCGGTCGAACCATCCGAGTGAAACCCGGTGTGACGCGGCACATTTCTCGATCCGGCCTCACGCGAGCTTGCCCAGCGTCTCCAGGCGCGCGGCGTGCTCGAGCTGGTCGGCCATCGTCAGCAGCTTCGCCGCGGACAGGTCCGACTGGTAGTCGGTGGCGGCGTGGCTGGCCCCGATGTGCGCCCGCCCGGCGGCCGCAACCCGGGCGAACGCAGCGGCCCGGTAGAGCGTGTCGGCGAAGTCCCCGCGGACCACGCCGCGCAGGACCAGGTCGACGAGCTGGCGGACCTCGTCGGGGCCGGGTGGTACGACTACCCCGGCGACCGCCTCGTGGACCGGGGTGTGTCTGCGGCCGGCGTCGAACTCACGGGCGGCGGCAGCCGGGTCGGCGTACACCCAGGAACGCAGCAGGTACAACCGCCACAGGCAGCCGGCCAGGGAGTCCGCCGGCGAGCTGGCCCACAG
>JAICRS010000352.1 GCA_025966335.1 Nocardioidaceae bacterium | reverse complement strand
TGCCCCGCCGGGCGATGCCGGCCTCCAGGTAGGTACGCGCGACGGCGGCCGCGTTCTGTGCATCGAGGGTGAACGAGTTGACCCAGCCGGTGCTCGAGCCGTGCAGCACGCCGCGCTGCCGGTCCACGCCGACGCCGAGCGGGGCACCGGTGTCGCCGATGTCGAAGAAGTCGCCGTTGACGCCGGCGACCGCGCGGTCGCGGTGCAGCGAGCTCGTCAGCGGGGCGGTGGAGGACACCTTGCCGGGCGAGGCGTAGTCGAGCCGGAGGCCGGGGGTGGACAGGTCCGCGGTCAGCGCGTCGACCCGGATCCAGCCGCGGGCGTCGTAGCGGTCGAAGCTGGTCAGGTCGAGGCCGGGGGCGACCGGTCGGGTCCGCTCGTCGACGGTGAAGTACGCCGCGCTCCCGGCCGCGGGTGCGGTCAGCGCCGACTCGCGCAGGTTGGAGCTGTGCCGGCCGGCCTCCGACTCCAGCGCGGGAGCCGGTGCCGGGTCTTCGGTCAGCTGGTCGGTGGCGGAGGCCGGGACCGCTAGAGCGACGGAGAGGAGGGGGGCGAGGGCAGAGAAGGACCAACGGGTGCGTCGACGGAGCATGAGAAGGATCGTAAGTTGCCGAAACGCTTTACTTTGCGGGAAACGCCGGTTTCGTCCGAGGACTAGCCTGTAATCGGATCGCAGCCCGGATCGAGGGGGTCTTCATCATGTCGCCGGTCGCTCTGGTGGGTCTGTTGGTGGTGCTGGCCACGCTCTGGATGGTGGTGCACCTGGTGCTCCAGAACACCGACCGTGAGCCGCTCAACCAGCGCGAGCGGATCGAGCTGAACCGTCTGCGTGCCCTGGTCGACGACCTCAAGGAGACGGCCTGGGACCACCGCGAGCTGGACTCCGCGCTGGCCACGATCATGATCGACAAGATCCGCACCCACGAGCGCCGCGGACGTGAGCTCGGTCCCTGACCGGGCCTCGGTGGGTCACACCTGAGGCATGACCTTGTCCGCGACCAGCTCGAGGTGCTCGAGGTCGGACAGGTCCAGCATCTGCAGGTAGACACGGGCGGCCCCCGCTTCGCCGTACCGCCCGAGCTTGTCGACGACCTCGTCCGGGGTGCCGGCGAGTCCGTTGGCCCGCAGCTCGTCGACGTCGCGACCGATCGCACTCGCCCGCCGGGAGAGCTCCCCCTCGTCGCGGCCGCAGCACAGCACGAGCGCGTTGGAGTAGGTCAACGAGCCCGGGTCGCGGCCGATCTCGGTGCAGGCGTCACGGACCCGGCCGAAGATGGTGCGGGACTCCTCGAGCGACTCGAACGGGACGTTGAACTCGTCGGCGTAGCGGGCCGCGAGTCGGGGCGTACGACGCCTGCCCTTGCCGCCGACCAGGATCGGCGGACGGGGCGACTGCACCGGCTTGGGCAGCGCGGGGGAGTCGTGCACCGGGTAGTGCTCGCCGGCGAAGTCGAACCGCTCGCCGGGCGGGGTGCCCCACAGGCCGGTGACCACGGCCAGCGACTCCTCGAGACGGTCGAACCGCTCGCCGGTGTCCGGGAACGGGATGCCGTAGGCGGTGTGCTCGGCCTCGAACCAGCCGGCGCCGATCCCGAGCTCGACCCGGCCGCCGCTCATCTGGTCGACCTGGGCCACCGAGATCGCCAGCGGTCCGGGAAGCCGGAACGTCGCCGACGTCATCAGCGTTCCCAGTCGGATGGTGCTGGTGTCGCGGGCCAGGCCGGCCAGGGTGATCCAGGCGTCGGTCGGTCCGGGCAGACCGGTCGCGTCACCCATCTTGAGGTAGTGGTCGGAGCGGAAGAACGCTCCGTAGCCGAGGTCCTCGGCGGCTCGTGCGACGGCGAGGAGGTCGTCGTACGTCGCGCCCTGCTGGGGTTCGGTGAAGACACGGAGCTCCATGACCCCACCCTG
>JAICRS010000178.1 GCA_025966335.1 Nocardioidaceae bacterium | reverse complement strand
TGGCCAACCGCCTCGTCGGCATCCTCCACGGCTGCCTACGCCACGGGACGCTCTACGACGAAGCCACCGCCTGGGCACACCGCCACGACCTGAGACAAGCCGCCTGACTTGACGACTTAGAACCGTGGGATGTCTAGCGAGCGAACAACCAGCCGGTGCAGGCCACGTAGCCGACGAGCAGGAGCAGGCCGACCGGTCTCGGCAGCGAGCCGGTGCGCCGCCCGAGCAGCAGCACGGCAGGGAGGATCGCGGTCACCGCGGCCGCGGTGATGATCGGCGAACCCTTGCCGATCGCGATCGGGCTGACCAGCGCGGCCAGACCGACCGACATCGTCGCGTTGTAGGCGACCGCGCCGACGGCTCCGGCCACCACCAGCTCGGTGATCCCGCGTCGCTGTGCCGCCCACACCAGTGCCACCATCTCCGCGCTCGTCGCCAGGGCCAGCACGGTCAGGCCGATCACCGACTCGGTCACGTCGAACACGTCGACCAGGCCACGGGATCCCCGCACGGCGAGGAAGCCGCCGGCGACCATGCCGAGCAGGCCGAGGAGCACGAGCAGCAGCGACCGGGACGGTTCCCCGTCGCCGTCGCGGGGCACGTCGTCGCCCACCTCGGCGAGCTCGCCGATCACCGGTGGCTGCCGTTCACGTCGCCAGACCCACACCACTCCCACGACGTAGCCGAGGACCAGCACACCCGCTTCGACGCGGCTCATCACCCCGTTCCACAGGAAGACCGTCGTGAGCACACCGGCCAGCGCGGCGGCAGCGCCGTACTCCAGCACCCTGCGGCTCACCGGCAGCCGGGTCAGCAGCGCCGCCAGGCCGACGGCGAGGGTGAGGATGACCAGGTTCGCGCCGATCGCGTCCCCGCTGGCGAGGGCGGGATGCCCCTGGCCGGAGGCGAGCATGGCGGTGACCGCCTCCTCCGGCTCGGCGCCCGCCAGCAGCACCCCGAGCGCGAGCACGCTGACCTGGAGCCGGGAGGCCGCCGCGGTGACGTGCTCGGCGAACGCCTCGGCCCCGGCGGTGAGCAGCGCCGCACCGAGGACCAGCAGCAGCACGGGAACCACGACAGCCAGCACGCACCCCATCCTGGCGGACCCGGATGCAACCAATCCGCCCGGTTCCGCGTCTTGGTCGCAGGAAACACGGGAGGATGGTGAGCACAGGTGCAACTCGTGGCTGAAGCAGGAGCGGTCAACGGCATGGAACGTCGCGGCACGGCGTCGAAGGACGCGGAGTTCGAGGCATACATGGCCGCCCGCCAGCCGAGCCTGCTGCGTACGGCGTACCTGCTGACCGGTGACCGGCACGCGGCCGAGGACCTGGTGCAGACCGCGCTCGCCAAGCTGTACCTGTCCTGGGACAAGGTGCAGCGGCGCGAGCTGCTCGACGGGTACGTCCGCCGGATCATGGTGAACGAGAACAACTCGCTGTGGCGCCGGGCCTGGAAGCGCAAGGAGCTCACCACCGACGAGGTTCCCGACTACACGCCGGTCCACGACCGCCCCGACGACGGGCAGAGCGCCGCGTTGTGGGAGTTCGTGCAGACGCTGCCGAAGAAGCAGCGTGCGGTGATCGTGCTGCGTTTCTACGAGGACCTCAGCGAGGCGGAGACCGCCGAGATCCTCGGCATCTCGGTCGGCACCGTCAAGTCACAGGCCAGTCGCGCGCTCGCATCGATGCGGGCCCGCGTGCATGCGCAACCGATGCTCTCCCGGGAGGGGGACCACGATGAATGATCTCGAGAAGGACGCCCTGACCCGGGAGCTGCAGGACCGCTCGCACGACATCGGCGGCCACCCGATCGGCCTCGGCGACGTGAAGCAGAGCGCCCGCCGGATCCAGCGGCGGCGGCGGATCGCGAGCGGCTTCGTGGCCGCTGCGGTCCTCGCCGTGGCGGTGCCCACGTCGATCGCGGTGAGCAGCGGGATCAACAACACCGCGCCCGGTCCGGTCGAGCAGCCGACCCCGAGCGTCACCAGGACCGCCACCCCTGACGGTCCCGTCACACTGACCCTGGAGGACCTGCCGCGCGGAGAGGACCCGCAGCGGAGCTACTTCTACAACGGCGACCTGGTCACCCCCGACGGCGTGCTGGAGTTCCCGGTCAGTCTGCAGAGCACGACGCCGTACGGCGACGGCTGGATCGGCCTGGGCTATGACGGCCAGGGCAGTGCAGAGGTCTTCATGTTCGACGCCGACCGCAACATCACGAACCGTCAGCCCACCAACGAGGTGCTCGCGGTCAGCCCGGACGGCAGCCAGATCGCCTACGTGGTGGTCGAGGAGGACGGCACCCAGACGTTGGTCAACGCGCCGGCGGACGGGTCCGACCCGGTCACCTGGAGCTTCGCCGAGCAGCCGGTGATCCGTCCGATCGGGTTCGTCAGCGCCTCCGAGGTGCTCTACCAGACGGAGGAGGAACGATCGGTCGTCGGTATCGCGTCTCCTGAGGGGCTGACCGTGCTCGAGGGGTTCATCAACTCCACGTCGGCCAATCCGGAGACCGGGCTGGTCACCGGGCAGACGTCGTCGTCGGACACCGGCTCGTGCTGGGCGGTGATGGACCCCGCGACGAGCACCACGGAGTTCCTCTGGGACACCTGCGAGCACTCGCTGGTCGAGCTCAGCCCCGACGGCCGCCACGTGATCGCCACCCGCGGACAGGACGGTTTGGGCCTGCGCGACCTGTCGATCCTGGACGCGCGGACCGGTGACCCGGTGGTGAGCTACAAGCAGGGCCCGCGGTCGACGGTGTCCCTCGTGTTCAACGTGTGGGAGGACTCCGAGTCGGTGCTCTCCCTCGCGACGCCGGACGACGGCCAGAGCTGGACGATGGTCCGGATGGACACCTCCGGTGCGCTGGAGGAGGTCATCGACCCGGTGGAGCAGGAGCCGAACAGCGACTGGCCCTTCTGGTTTCCGGTGATCTGAGCCGTTGACCAGGTCCAGGCCACAGCCGCTGGGACCGGCACTCGCGACGATCCGCGGCGCGCCGTACGCCTGACTCACGCCGGCAACCCGACGGAGTGCCGGTCCCAGGGGTCGTCAGGCGACGACGGTGGTGACCGGCATGCTGGAGTCGGCCGGCAGGTCGAGGTCGGAGGCGTCCCGGCCGCGGGCGACCAGCTCGGCGCCGAGGGCGGCCACCATCGCGCCGTTGTCGGTGCACAGGCCGGGTCGCGGCACCCGGACCCGGATCCCCTTCGCCGCCGCGCGCTCCTCTGCGAAGACCCGCAGCCGGGAGTTGGCGGCCACGCCGCCGCCGATCAGGATGTCGTCGACACCGTGTACGACGGCCGCGTCCACCGCCTTGCGGGTCAGCACGTCGCAGACGGCCTCCTGGAACGATGCCGCGACGTCCTCGACCGGGATCGGTTCCCCGGACCGCTCACGTGCCTCCACCCATCGGGCGACCGCGGTCTTCAGTCCGGAGAACGAGAAGTCGAACCGGTGCCGTTCCAGGTCGCGACCGCTGGTGAGCCCGCGCGGGAAGTCGATCGCGACCGAGCTGCCGGAGCGGGCCGCCTTGTCGATGTAGGGGCCGCCCGGGAACGGCAGGCCGAGCAGTCTGGCCACCTTGTCGAAGGCCTCCCCTGCCGCGTCGTCGATGGTGGCACCGAGCGGGTCCACGCCGACCGTCACGTCGGAAACCTTCAGCAGCGAGGAGTGGCCGCCGCTCACGAGCATCGCGATGCACGGCTCGGGCAGTGGACCGTGCTCGAGCTGGTCGACGGCGACGTGGGCGGCCAGGTGGTTGACCCCGTAGATCGGCTTGCCCAGCCCGATCGCGAGTGCCTTCGCGGCGGCGACTCCCACGAGCAGCGCGCCGGCGAGTCCGGGGCCGCTGGTCACCGCGATCGCGTCGACGTCGTACATCTTGATGCCTGCGCTCTCGCAGGCGCGTTCGATGGTGGGCACCATCGCCTCGAGGTGGGCGCGGGAGGCGACCTCGGGAACGACGCCGCCGAACCGGGCGTGCTCCTCGACGCTGGAGGCGATGGCGTCGGCGAGCAGGGTGTGCCCGCGGACGATCCCGACGCCGGTCTCGTCGCAGGACGTCTCGATGCCGAGCACGAGGGGCCCGTCTCCGGTGGCTGCCATCTGCCTATCCTCTCCCGCGGCGAAGAACCAGGGCGTCTGTGCCGTCGCGGTAGTAGCGGCGGCGCCGGTCGATCTCCACGAACCCCTCCCGGGCGTAGAACGCGAGCGCGGGCCGGTTGGCCTCGCTCACCTCGAGCAGCATCGCCTCGGCGCCGTCGTTCTGCGCCTGCTCGAGAGCGGCCTCGAGCAGGGCAGCGGCGACGCCTTGGCGTTGCCGGGCGGGGTCGACGCCGATCCGCTGCAGGTCCGCCACGTCCCCGGTCCGTAAGGTGACCACGTAGCCGATCACCTTCCCATCGGACACCGCCACCGCGCAGGACCGGTCCGCTGCGGTGAGCTCGGCGAGCACCGACGAGGAGGACCAGGCGTCGACACCGAACAGCGCCGCCTCCAGGGCGAGGATGCCGTCGGCGTCGGTGGGCGTGGCCGGACGCACGATCATGAGACCCGCTTGGGTTTCCCGGGCTCCGCGACGTCGGGCCGGCGCAGGTACAACGGCTCCGGATCGAGCAGCTCGGCGCGTTCGGCGACGACCACCTCGGCCAGGACACCGGCCCGAGGATGCTCCGGGGCGACGAAAGTGGGGAACGCGTCCGGGTAGAGCAAGGCACCGCGCCCGACGACCGGCCCGTCGGTGGCCACGTCGGCCGGCCTGGAGACGTGCGGCCCGTCCAGCCGGATGCCGGCTTCGTCGTACGACGCCCAGTACACCTCCTTGCGACGGGCATCGGTGGCGACGATGAACGGGCCGGTGACCGCGGAGGTGTCGACCGCCTCGGCCGCGAGCACGTCGAGGGTGCACACGCCGTACACCGGGATCTCGAGCACCGACGCCAGGGTGCGGGCGGTGACCAGGCCGACCCGCAGGCCGGTGAACGGGCCGGGCCCCACGCCGACCGCGACCGCGGTCAGGTCCTGCCGGACGGCGCCGGCCTCGGCGAGCACGGCGGTGATCCCGGGCGCGAGCAGCTCACCGTGGCGCATCGCGTCGACGACGGTGGACTCGGCGACCACGCGCTCGCCGTCGTGCAGCGCAACGGCGACGGCGGGGGTGGCGGTGTCGAACGCGAGGAGCACGGGACCGAGGTTACGCGAGCGCCGCGGCGAGCCCGGAGCCGATCCAGCGGGCGCCGACCGGGGCGAACCGCACGTGCCGGGCGTCGTCCTCGAGCGGGTCGTCGCCACGAGCCCGGGTGATGGTCACCTCGAGCCGGGTGTCCGCGAGGCCCTCGGCCACGCCCTCGCCCCACTCGACGACGGTGACCGCCTCGTCCAGCGAGGTGTCCAGGTCGAGGTCGTCCAGCTCGGCGATGCCGCCGAGCCGGTAGGCGTCGACGTGCACGAGTGCCGGCCCGCCGGCCAGCGAGGGGTGCACCCGGGAGATCACGAACGTGGGGGAAGTGACGTCGCCGCGCACCTTCAGGCCGGTGCCCACGCCCTGGGTGAACGTCGTCTTGCCGGCACCGAGGTCGCCGGTGAGGAGAACCAGGTCGCCGGCCCGGAGCACGGCCGCCAGCTTCTCGCCGAGCGCCCGGGCCTCGTCGGCGGAGTCCGCGACCCGTTCGACGGGGAGCGCCTTCGCCATGGTCAGCTCGGTGCCGTCGCGGTCGAGCTCGGTGTAGCCGAGGTGCTCCCAGAACCGGATCGTCTCCGGGAGCTCGGTGCGCGCGGCGAGCCGGAGCCCGTCGTACCCCCTGCGGCGTGCGAGCCGCTCGGCGGTGCCGACCAGCGCGCCGGCCACGCCGCTCCCCTGGGCGTCCGGGTGCACCGCGACCCGGCGCAGGCCGAGCAGCTCCTGGTGTGGCTGCAGCAGCAGGGCGCCGACCGGGCGTTCCCCGTCGACGGCCAGCAGACCGCCGTGCTCGGCCAGTGCGGGCGCCACCGACGCTGCGGTCTCGTCGGTCGCGGTCGACGGCGGGTCGAGGGGCACCCGCGCACCGAAGCCGGCGTGGATGACGGACACCACGTCGTCGGCGCGGTCGGCACCGACCTCGTGGACGCTCACCGGGGTCACGAGGCCCTCGATGCGGAGTCGTGCGCG
>JAICRS010000354.1 GCA_025966335.1 Nocardioidaceae bacterium | reverse complement strand
CGCGAACGTCTACATCCTCTCGAAGGAGGAGGGCGGTCGGCACACGCCGTTCTTCAACAACTACCGTCCGCAGTTCTACTTCCGGACCACGGACGTGACCGGCGTGGTGACCCTCCCCGAGGGCACCGAGATGGTCATGCCCGGCGACAACACCGACATGTCGGTCGAGCTGATCCAGCCGATCGCCATGGAGGACGGCCTGAAGTTCGCGATCCGCGAAGGTGGCCGCACCGTCGGCGCCGGCCGGGTCACCAAGATCCTCAAGTGATCTAGCAGCACCTGCCGGAAGGCCCCGCCCCTGCTGGGGCGGGGCCTTCTGCCTGCCCACGAGTCACGTGATTACCAGGGTATGCAGGCTTTCTCCCGCTCCCCATGGCGAATTCACCATGGGAAGCGGCAGATCGGCTGCATACCTTGGTAAACATCCCCCAGCCGAGGAGCCGAACCGTGCACGAGCAGACCCGGAGCAGGCCGGCGCGGCCGCACACCGGGGTGACCGAGGACGGTCGCCGGCGCCGGGAGGTGCTCACCTACAGCCGTCGCGGCAGCCGGCTCAGCGACCGGCAGGCGGAGGCGTGGGAGCGGCGGCGCGACGAGTGGTTCATCCCGGAGGAGGCGGCCGACGCCACCGTCTTCGACCCGGCCGTCTGGTTCGGTCGGGAGGCACCGCTGATCGTCGAGGTCGGCTCCGGCATCGGGGAGGCGACCGCCGCGCTCGCCGCGGAGCGGCCCGACCACAACGTGCTCGCGTTCGAGGTCTGGCGGCCCGGTGTCGCCGAGACCTTCGTGCAGCTCGAGCGGGCGGGCGCGACCAACGTGCGGGTGATCAGCATCGACGCCGTGTGGTCCCTGGAGCACCTGCTCGGCCCCGGCAGCCTCGCCGGGCTCTGGACGTTCTTCCCCGACCCGTGGCCCAAGCAGCGGCACCACCGGCGCCGGCTGGTCACCGAGGCGTTCGCCGCGCTTGCCGCCAGCCGGCTCGCCCCGGAAGCGGCATGGCGGCTCGCCACCGACTGGGCGCCGTACGCCGAGCAGATGGCCCGGATCCTCGACGACCAGCCCCTGCTCGAGAGCGCGTACGACGGACCCGCGCCCCGCTGGGCCGACCGGCCGCTGACCCGGTTCGAGCGGCGCGGCATCCGGGCCGGCCGGGCGATCACGGACCTCGCCTACCGGCGCCGTTGAGGACCGTGTCCCGGTTCACACGCGTGTCCGGCCGGTCAGCCCGCCCCCGATTTGATATGGCCGCCCCATCTCTGACAAGATAGTCCGGTTGCTCCGGCGAGGTCGCCGGGGTGCGCAAATCATGACCCGCCTCCGTGGCTGGGCCTGGCGCACCGAACCAGGAGACCTCTCTCAGCCCGACAAACCCGTCGGGTGCCACCCCAACAAGACACTGCAGACGGTTCTCGTGTTGCGCCGAACATGCGCGACACGCCCGACCGCGGGGGTCGGTGGTGGGAGCAGTGGGCGGAGTGCTCCTCCCGGAGTACGACGAGATACTCAGCGGTACGAGTAGAAGGACGAACTGAGACCTATGGCGGGACAAAAGATCCGCATCAGGCTCAAGGCCTACGACCACGAGGTGATCGACACCTCGGCGCGCAAGATCGTTGACACGGTCACCCGTACGGGCGCGAAGGTTGCCGGCCCTGTGCCCCTGCCGACCGAGAAGAACGTCTACTGCGTCATCCGCTCGCCTCACAAGTACAAGGACAGCCGCGAGCACTTCGAGATGCGCACGCACAAGCGTCTTATCGACATCATTGACCCCACGCCGAAGACCGTCGACTCGCTGATGCGTCTCGACCTCCCGGCCGGCGTCGACATCGAGATCAAGCTCTGAAGGCCCAGATTCCCATGAGCACTTT
>JAICRS010000184.1 GCA_025966335.1 Nocardioidaceae bacterium | reverse complement strand
GGCACCCCGGTGATCGTGTTCTTCGACGAGATGGACTCGCTGTTCCGCACCCGCGGCTCCGGGGTCTCCTCCGACGTGGAGAACACCATCGTCCCGCAGCTGCTCTCCGAGATCGACGGTGTCGAGGGGCTCGAGAACGTGATCGTGATCGGCGCCTCGAACCGGGAGGACATGATCGACCCGGCGATCCTGCGGCCGGGCCGGCTCGACGTGAAGATCAAGATCGAGCGCCCCGACGCCGAGTCCGCGCGCGACATCTTCTCCAAGTACCTCACCGCGAACCTGCCGCTGCACGCCGACGACCTCGCCGAGTTCGGCAATGACCGGGACGCCTGCGTGGCCGGCATGATCCGGGCGACGGTGGAGCGGATGTACACCGAGACCGAGGAGAACCGGTTCCTGGAGGTCACCTACGCCAACGGCGACAAGGAGGTCCTCTACTTCAAGGACTTCAACTCCGGCGCGATGATCCAGAACATCGTCGACCGCGCCAAGAAGATGGCGATCAAGGACCTGCTCGACAACGACCAGAAGGGGCTGCGGGTCAACCACATGCTCCAGGCGTGCGTCGACGAGTTCAAGGAGAACGAGGACCTGCCGAACACCACCAACCCCGACGACTGGGCGCGGATCTCCGGCAAGAAGGGCGAGCGGATCGTGTTCATCCGCACGCTGATCACCGGGAAGCAGGGGACCGAGCCGGGTCGTTCGATCGACACGGTCTCCAACACCGGCCAGTACCTCTAGCCGATGACCGGTCCCGACGACCTCGATCGCTCCGAGATCGAGGCGGTCATCGAGACCCGGCGCGACCTCGGACCGGCGTACGAACCTGCGCTCGTCGACTCGTTCGTGGAGAAGGTGGAGGCCGCGATCGAGCAGCGGGTCGACGCACGGCTCGCGGCGCGCAACCGCTCGCAGGCGATGGAGCGTCAGCACAGCGGCCAGCAGCTGGCGCTGGGCATCGTCTCGCTGGTGCTCGGTATTCCGATCACCGCCATCACCCTCGCCGTGGGGGACGGCAGCCTGACTGCGTTGCTGATCGCCTGGGTCGGCATCGTGGTGGTCAACATCGCCTACGCGTGGCAGGGCCGGCGCGGCGAGTGACGGTGCGGCGGGTTCGTTCCGCCGCAGGTGGGTACCTGTTCAGGACCCGACCGCGTCACGAGGAGCAGCAATGAAGTGGATCATTCTCATCGTCCTGGTTCTGGTCGTGCTGTTCCTGGCACAGAAGTTCATGGCCAGCCGGCGAAGCTAGCCCTCCGCCTGCACCGGCTCGGTGACGTCCGCGACGGTCGCGTTCAGCGACGTGACCAGCTCGGTCGCATCCACGGTGAGGGCCACACCGGGTGCTCCGCCGCCCAGGGACACGGCTCCTGCCATCGCCTGGTCCGCGACGACCGGCCACGCCGTCGTACTCCCGAGCGGGGTGATCGTCCCGCGCACGTAACCGGTCACGGACAGCGCGGTGTCGGCGTCCGGCATCGAGATCCGGTTGACGCCGAGCAACGCGCGCAGCTTCGGCCAGCTGATCTCCCGGTCTCCGGGCACCAGCACGAACCGGTAGTCGTCGTCGCTGAGCCGGACCACGATCGTCTTGATCACCGCGGACTCCGGCACACCACGGGTAGCGGCCGCTTCCTGCAACGAGCGCACCCGGCCGTGCCTGGTGACGTCGTAGGTGAGGCCGAGCGCGTCCGCGGCGGCGAGGGCGCGGTCAGAGTTGTCGGTCACAGGGCGACTCTAGCGACCACTCGGACCGGCAACCTCCCGGCGATATGTCCGGTTCAGGCCTGTTGCTCCCGGTTGTCGGAGGGAGGCTGCCGGTCTGAGCGGCCCCTCAGGACCCCGTAGTCGAGCACTCCGTCGTCGGCCAGCCGGGAGAGCAGCTGACGGGTGTCCGGCACGAACCACCGGCGCGGGTCGCGCAGCCAGCCGTCGAGGTCGGCCAGCGACATCCACGCGCCCCAGACCACCTCGTCGTCGGCATGCACGACCGGCCCGTCCCAGGTCACCTCGAAGCAGTGCTCGAAGCAGCGGGTCTCGTCGTCCTCGTAGAGCGAGGTGCCGAGCGGGCGGAGCGTCGTACCGGTGATGCCGAGCTCCTCCTCCAGCTCACGCACCGCGGAGGCCACCGGGTCCTCGCCCTGCTGGATCACGCCGCCGGCCGCGCAGTCGTAGAACCCGGGTGCCCAGTCCTTGTGGTCGGAGCGGCGGTGCACGTAGATCTGCCGGTGGCCGTTGCGCACCAGCACCGCGGTGGCCGCGTGCAGCAGGTTCTCCCGTCGTACGACGGACCGGGCGGCCGTCCCCACGACGGACCCGGTGCGGTCGACCAGCGCGACGATCTCCTCGGACACGGGACGATTCTGTCAGGCGCGTAGTCTCGGACCATGAGTGTTCGTCGCGTCATGGGCACCGAGACCGAGTTCGGAATCTCGGTGCAGGGCCAGTCGACCGCCAACCCGATGGTCGCCTCGTCGCAGGTGGTCAACGCCTACGCCAGCTCGACGCTGCGCGCCCGCCGTGCCCGGTGGGACTTCGAGGAGGAGTCGCCGCTGCGCGACGCCCGCGGGTTCGACATGTCGCGTGAGGTCGCCGACGCCTCGCAGCTGACCGACGAGGACCTCGGACTGGCCAACGTGATCCTCACCAACGGGGCGCGGCTCTACGTCGACCACGCGCACCCGGAGTACTCCACCCCCGAGTGCACCAACCCCCGCGACATCGTGAAGTGGGACAAGGCGGGCGAGCAGGTGATGCTCGACGCGTCCCGGCTCGCGGCGACCATCCCGGGCGCGGCGCCGATCCTGCTCTACAAGAACAACACCGACAACAAGGGCGCCTCCTACGGCTCGCACGAGAACTACCTGATGCGGCGCTCCACGCCGTTCGGGGAGATCGTCCGCAACCTGACGCCGTTCTTCGTCAGCCGACAGGTGGTCACCGGCGCGGGCCGGGTCGGCATCGGCCAGGACGGCCGTGAGCAGGGCTTCCAGATCAGTCAGCGTGCCGACTACTTCGAGGTCGAGGTCGGCCTGGAGACCACGCTGAAGCGACCGATCATCAACACCCGCGACGAGCCGCACGCCGACCCGGAGAAGTACCGCCGGCTGCACGTGATCATCGGCGACGCCAACCTCGCCGAGGTCTCCACCTACCTCAAGGTCGGTACGACGTCGCTGGTGCTCGCGATGATCGAGGACCGGTTCATCAGCCGTGACCTCACCGTGGACCAGCCGGTCCGCTCGCTGCGCGCGGTCTCCCACGACCCGACGCTGAAGCACCTGCTGAAGATGTCGGACGGTAGGGAGCTGACGGCCGTCCAGCTGCAGATGGAGTACCTCGACCTCGCCAAGAAGTACGTCGAGGACCGGCTCGGCGCCGACGTCGACGAGCAGACCGCCGATGTGCTCGCCCGGTGGGAGTCGGTGCTCGGCCGGCTCGAGACCGACCCGATGCTGTGCGCCCGCGAGCTGGACTGGGTCGCCAAGCTCAAGCTGCTCAACCAGTACCGCGACCGGGACGGCCTGGAGTGGGACGACGCGAAGCTGCACCTGATCGACCTGCAGTACTCCGACATCCGCCCCGACAAGGGGCTCTACCACAAGCTCGTCGGGATGGGCCGGATCGAGCGGCTGCTCGAGGACGACGAGGTCGCCGACGCCATGCACGTGCCGCCGGTGGACACGCGCGCCTACTTCCGGGGCCGGTGCCTCGAGCAGTACGCCGACCAGATCGCGGCCGCCTCCTGGGACTCGGTGATCTTCGACCTGCCCGGCCACGAGTCGCTGCAGCGGGTGCCGACGATCGACCCGCTGCGAGGAAGCCGGGCCCACGTCGGCGAATTGCTCGACCGATGTGACACCGCAGAGGCCTTGTTTGCCGCGCTGACTCGGTAGGGTCGGGTTAACCGCGGTCGCGCCAGGCGCGACCACCGGTAGCGCACACGAGGAGGCGTCTGATGGCACAGGAGCACAAGCAGCCGAAGAAGGGCTCGGAGACCGAGGAGGTCGCCGAGGTTGCGCCCGAGGACTCGGTAGCCGAGCGCAAGGAGCAGCTCGACGAAGACATCGACGCGATCCTCGACGAGATCGACGACGTGCTCGAGTCGAACGCCGAGGACTTCGTGAAGTCGTTCATCCAGAAGGGCGGGGAGTAGCCGCGTATGACTGACCCGCGACAGGTTGACGCTCGCCTGCCCTCCGCCTACCTGGTCCCCGGATCATCGTCGTTCGCCGAGTTTCTCGCCCAGCAGTCGCCCGAGCTGCTGCCGTCACGGCGGTCCCTGCCGGCCGGCAGCGCCGCGGACCTCGCCCCGCACGGCACCACGATCGTCGCAGCCACCTTCTCGGGTGGTGTGGTGATGGCCGGTGACCGGCGCGCGACGATGGGCAACATCATCGCCCAACGCGACATCGAGAAGGTCTTCCCGGCCGACGAGTACTCCTGCGTGGGCATCGCCGGCACGGCCGGGCTCGCGGTGGAGATGGTGCGGCTGTTCCAGACCGAGCTGGAGCACTACGAGAAGATCGAGGGCACCACGCTGTCGATGGACGGCAAGGCGAACCGCCTCGCGGCGTTGATCCGCTCCAACCTCGGCATGGCGATGCAGGGGCTGGCCGTCGTACCCCTCTTCGCCGGCTACGACCTGCTCTCCGACCAGGGCCGGATCTTCTCCTACGACGTGACCGGCGGCCGCTACGAGGAGACCGCGTTCCACTCGGTCGGTTCCGGTTCGCTGTTCGCGCGCGGCTCGCTGAAGAAGCTCTACCGCGACGACCTGTCCGCCGACGAGTGCGTGACCGCCACGATCCAGGCGCTGTACGACGCCGCCGACGACGACTCGGCCACCGGCGGACCGGACCTGGCCCGACGGATCTTCCCCGTGGTCGGCGTGATCACCTCCGACGGCTACCACCGGATGGCCGACGCCGAGGTGGCCGCGGTCGCCGACCGGGTGATCGACGCCCGGATGCAGCGCCCCGACGGCCCGGCCGCGTCCCTGACCTGATGATCTCGATCACCGAGGAGTCCCCGACAGCATGAGTATGCCGTTCTACGTCTCGCCCGAGCAGCTGATGAAGGACCGGGCGGACTTCGCGCGGAAGGGGATCGCCCGCGGCCGCAGCGTCGTCGTCGTGCAGTACGCCGACGGCATCGTCTTCGTCTCGGAGAACCCGTCCCAGGCGCTGCACAAGATCAGCGAGATCTACGACCGGATCGCGTTCGCCGCGGTCGGTCGCTACAACGAGTTCGAGAACCTCCGGATCGCCGGTGTCCGGCTCGCCGACATGCGCGGCTACGCCTACGACCGGCGCGACGTGACCGGTCGCGGCCTGGCGAACGCCTACGCGCAGACCCTCGGCACGATCTTCTCCAGTGGCGGCGAGAAGCCCTATGAGGTGGAGATCTTCGTCGCCGAGGTCGGTGACACCGCCGCGGACGACCAGATCTACCGATTGACCTACGACGGCCAGATCGTCGACGAGCACGGGTTCGCGGTGATGGGTGGGTCCGCCGACACCGTCGCGGGCCACCTCAAGGAGCACTACACGGCCGGCGCGACGCTGGAGGAGGCTGTCCGATCGGCGGTCGAGGGCCTCGAGCACAGCGAGAGCACGCCGCGGGTCGTCGCACCCGAGGACCTCGAGGTGGCCGTGCTCGACCGGTCCCGCAGCCAGCAGCGGAAGTTCAAGCGGCTCTCCGCTGCGCGTCTGGTCACGGTCCTGGGCGACCGGAAGAAGGCCGGTGCCGCGGAGTCGACGGACGGCGCAGCTGCGGCCGAGCCGAGCACCGAGACCCAGCGCGCAGCACCGCCGCAGGACGAGACACCGACCGCCCCGCCGCCGGCCCCACCGGTCGCCCCGCCTCCGGCCACCCCGCCCACGCATCCGCCGACGGAACCGACCGACCCGGCCCAGCCGCCGGTGCGGCCCGAGCCCGACGGGGGACAGGTGCCTCCGCCGGACAATCCGGACATCCACCCGCCCGTCGACCCGGGTGACCCCCTGCACTGAGCCGAGGGCCTCCTGTGCGCCGGCCCAGTC
>JAICRS010000016.1 GCA_025966335.1 Nocardioidaceae bacterium | reverse complement strand
TCAGACGCGCCCTTTTCACCGTCGAGACGCGCGGTTTTCGCCGTCGAGACGCGGAGTTTTCACCGTCGAGACGCGGAGAACTCCCGCTATCCGGCCTTGGTCCGAGGCCGTCCACCTAAAAGGACACGGGCGGAGCGTCCGTCGTACAAGAGGGTGCGGGCGACGTACCACCGACCACGCCATCGATGGGCTTGACCGCGAAATCTCCACGTCTCGACCACGAATTTCGCGCGTTTCAACGGCGAAAACCGCACGCTTCAACGTGAAAAAGGGCGCGTCTCAACGGGGAGGGGCGGAGTGGGCGGAGTGGGCGGAGGTGCCCTCGGGGGCGGGGCGCATCAGCGCGACGAGCTCCTCACGGTGTACGTCGGAGAGCCCGCCCCAGCCGGGCTGGTAGCAGTACACCTCACGCATCGGGGTCGCCGACTCGTTCCCGTTGAGGATCTCGATGTCGTCGATGTCGATCAGCCCGGGATGCACCACGCCGACGGCCTCGGCCACCTTGAGCAGGTCGCGGCGCAGGGTCTTGACGTAGTTCGCGGCGCGGACCGACTTCAGCGCCGGGTCCAGACCGTGCGCGAGCCACGGGTCCTGGGTGGCGACCCCGGTCGGGCACCGGTCGGTGTGGCACTTCTGCGCCTGGATGCAGCCGACCGCGATCATCGCCTCGCGGCCCACGTTGACCATGTCGCAGCCGAGCGCCATCGCGACCAGCGCGTTGTCGGGGACCCCGAGCTTGCCCGAGCCGATGAAGGTCACCGAGTCGGTCAGGCCGGCCTCGGCGAAGATCGCGTACACCCGCGAGAACGCCACCCGGAACGGCAGAGCCACCGAGTCGCTGAACACCAGCGGCGCGGCGCCGGTGCCGCCCTCGCCGCCGTCGACGGTGATGAAGTCGACGCCACGCTCCCCCGTCGCCATCGCGGCCGCCAGCTCGCGCCAGAAGTAGGAATGCCCGACCGCGGACTTGATCCCGACCGGCAACCCGGTCTCGGCGGCCACCATCTCCACGAAGTCCAGCAGACTGTCGACGTCGTTGAACTCCGCGTGCCGTGACGGGCTCGCACAGTCGACGCCCTGTTGGATGCCGCGGATCTCCGCGATCTCCGGTGAGACCTTGGCGGCGGGCAGCAGCCCGCCCAACCCCGGCTTCGCGCCCTGCGACAGCTTCACCTCGATCGCCTTCACCGGCGCACCCGCCACCAGGTCCTTGAGCCGCTCGATGTCGAACCGGCCCTGGTCATCGCGGCAGCCGAAGTAGGCGGTGCCGATCTGGAAGACCAGGTCTCCGCCGCGGCGGTGGTACGGCGCGAGCCCGCCCTCCCCGGTGTTGTGCCAGCATCCCGCCAGCTTCGCCCCCTCGTTGAGGGCGACGGTCGCGTTGGCCGACAGCGACCCGAAGCTCATCGCGGAGATGTTCACCACCGACGCCGGCCGGAACGCCTTGGCGCGCCCCCGTGGCCCGCCGAGCACCTTCGCCGAGGGCACCAACGCCTCCTCACCGGCGTGCGAATGGGTCGGCGGCACGATGTCGGCGAAGATCCGGTGCTTGATGATCGGGTAGCCCGGCGTGGTCTCGATGTCGTTGTCGGTGCCGAACCCGAAGTAGTTGTTCTCCAGCTTCGAGCTCGCATAGATCCACCGCCGCTGGTCACGGCTGAACGGCCGCTCCTCGTCGTTGTTGGTGACGATGTACTGCCGCAGCTCCGGACCGACCGCCTCCAGCAGGTAGCGCCCGTGACCGAGCACCGGGAAGTTGCGCAGCAGGGCGTGTCTCTTCTGGAGCAGGTCGTACGCCGCCACGGCCGATGCGGCTGCGAGGGGGGCACCGAGGGCACGAGTCCACTTCATGACCCATCCGTACCCGTCCCGCCACGGACGAACCATCTCCGGCCCGGGAAGACCAGGGATCTCGCCGCGACGGCAACCACCGGTCAGGTAGACATTGTCGAGTGAGCGACTCCCGGAGGCCAGACGTGAGGTGGAGTACGGCGCACCGGGCGATCGTGGTCGCCATCGCGGGGATCCCGCTGCTCGCCGGATGCACCGGCGGGTCGACCCAGCCCGGCCCCGACGACCCGGCCGCAGGTGGCTCCTCGCCGCCCGCGACGACCGCCACCACGCCGTACCAACGCTATGTGGCGCTGGGCGACTCGTTCACCGCCGCGCCCTACGTGCCGAGCACCGACCTCGCCGAGGGCTGCCTGCGCTCGAACGGCAACTACCCCTCACTGGTCGCTGAACGGCTGGACATCCCGACCCTGGTCGATGTCAGCTGCAGCGGCGCGGACACCCGGGACCTGACCCATCCGCAGAACACGTTCCGCGACGCCGTCGTCCCGGCGCAGCTGGACGCGGTCACCCCGGACACCGACCTGGTCACGCTGGGCATCGGCGGCAACGACTTCGACCTGTTCGCCACCCTGCTCCAGACCTGCATCGGGGTGCGCGGGGACGACACCACCGGGCGCCCCTGTGCGGACTACCTGCAGTCGACCGGCACCGACCTGGGCCGGCAGATCGGCCGGATCGGTGACCGGGTCGCCGCCGCCCTCCAGGAGATCCAGCGCCGGGCACCGGAGGCGGAGGTGCTGCTGGTCGGGTACCCGCGGATCGTGCCGCCCGAGGGCGCCTGCCCGGACCTGCTGCCGCTGGCCGAGGGCGACTACCCGCTGGCGGAACGGCTCTCGACGCAGCTGGACCGAGCGCTGCGCGACGCGGCTGAGCGGACCGGGGTCGAGCTCGTGGACATGTACACCGCCTCCCGGGGTCACGACGTCTGCTCCGACCAGCCCTGGGTCAACGGCCAGGTCACCGACGAGGCCGCCGCCCTGGCGTTCCACCCGTTCGCCGCGGCGATGGATGCCGTGGCCGACCGGATTGTGGCCCGGCTGTCGCAGTGAGCTGGTTCTACGCCTTGGTCGCCACGTAGTAGCTGTTGACCGGGTCGTCCTCGACGTCCATGACCTCGACGTTGCCGAAGCCGGCGTCTTGGAGCATCGACACGGCGAGCTGTTGGCCCCACGCGGTGCCGAGCCCGTCCCCGCCGAGCCCGAGGGAGACGGTCATGCAGTGCATCGTGGAGACGGTGTAGAGGAAGGTGCCCCAGGGCAGCTCGAGGTTGTCCTCGAGCATGCTGGACGCCTTGATGTCGACCATCAGGAACGTGCCGTCGTCGGCGACGCACCGGGCGATGTTGGCGAGAACCGCGGCCGGGTGTGCCTGGTCGTGGACGGAGTCGAAGGCGGTCACCAGGTCGAAGGGGCCGACGTCGTCCAGGGCGGCGACGTCCTGGACCTCGAAGCGGGCGTTGGTCAGCCCCAGCGAGGACGCCTCCGCGCGCGCGACGCCGATCGCCTCCTCGGAGAAGTCGTAGCCGACGAAGCTGCTGGCCGGGTACGCCGCGGCCATGACGTTGACCGCGTGCCCGCTGCCGCAGCCCATATCGGCCACGTGGATGCCTCGGCTGAGCCGGCCCGGAAGCCCCGGGGCGAGAGGCAGGATCATCTCGACGAGCGCGGCGTCGGCCACCGCGGCGCTCTCCTCGGCCATCAGCTGATGGAAGCGCGGGTACTGGGCATAGGACAACCCGCCTCCCTGGCGGAAGCACTCGATGATCGGCTGTTCGACCCCGGCCAGGAGCGGGACGTACTGCATCAGCCGGGCGAGGTTGTCGGACCCGGCGTCTCGGGTGAGCCACGCCGCGTGCGCTGCGGGGAGCCGGTAGGTGTCCGCCTCCGGGTCGTGGTGGACGATCCTGGCCATCACCATCGCCTTGAGCCACTCCCGGACGTAGCGCTCATCGAGCCCGGCGCTGTCCGCGATCCCGGCACTGGAGGCGGCCGGAAGCGTGGCCAACGTGTCGAACAGCCCGGTCTGGTGCCCGACGCTGACCATGAGGGTGGCACACGCCCCGTCGAACATTCCGATCAGCCGGTCGGCGAACTCCTCAGCAGCGGCAACATCGATCTGCGAGGTGGTCTGGATGTCTGTCATCGGCCCTCCCGGGGCCCCAACCGGTGTCGCACCGGATGGCGTCGAGATGGTGCGGGACTGGGAAACACTCCACGGTAGATCGGCGCGGAGGCTCGGAACACCGCCCGATCGGGCCACTCCTTAGGGTGTGAACATGAGCGCTCTCGAAGGACTGGTCGCGCGCGGTCACGTCGCACCCGACTGGGCGGAGGCGCTCGCGCCGGTGGAGGCCGACATCGAGGCGATGGGCGACTTCCTCCGCGCCGAGCTGCAGGCCGGCCGCCGCTACCTCCCCCACGGCGATCACATCCTGCGCGCCTTCAGCAGGCCGCTGTCCGACGTACGCGTGCTGATCGTCGGCCAGGACCCCTACCCGACGCCGGGGCACCCGGTCGGACTCTCGTTCTCGGTGGCTGCCGACGTGACCCCGCTCCCGCGCAGCCTCGCCAACATCTTCCGGGAGCTGCAGAGCGACCTTGGCTGCACGCCGCCGACCTGCGGCGACCTCACGCCGTGGGCCGACCAGGGCGTGCTGCTGCTGAACCGGGTGCTGACCGTGGGGCCGGGCAGCGCCGGGTCGCACCGCGGCCGCGGCTGGGAGAAGGTCACCGAGCGCGCGATCACCGCCCTGGCCGAACGCGGCGGGCCGCTCGCCGCGATCCTGTGGGGGCGGGATGCGCAGAGCCTCAAGCCGCTGCTGGGCAACATCCCCTGGGTGGAGTCGGTGCACCCGAGCCCGCTGTCGGCCTCCCGCGGCTTCTTCGGGTCGCGCCCGTTCAGCCGGGTCAATACGCTGTTGGAGCAGCAAGGAGGCAGACCCGTCGACTGGAGGCTCCCGTGAAGGAATCCGAGGCAGACCTGCACTCGCTCCAGCAGCTGCTCGACGACTCGCACGCCCGCTCCGGCGAGCACCTCACCGGGATCATCAACGCGGACCGGACGCTGCGCGCCTCGGAGATCGCCGGGCTGATGACCGGCATGCGGGTGCTCGCGGTCAGCACCGTCACCGCACACGGCGAGCCCCGGATCAGCGGCGTGGACGGCCATTTCCTCCACGCCCGGTGGGTGTTCACCACGTCCGGCACCGCGATGAAGGCGCGGCACCTGAAGGTCCGGCCGGCCACCAGCGTCGCCTACATCGACGGCGAGGACGTGGCGGTCTACTGCCACGGACAGGTCGAGTTCCTGACCCCGGAGCACCCGGACTTCGCGGCCATCGAGCAGCACCTGGTCGCGCACTACGACAGCTCACCGGGCTCGTGGGGCCCGGACATCGTCTACTGCCGGGTCCGGCCGACCTGGATGATCGGCTACGCGTTCCGGCGCAGCGACCTGCTCGCCGCGCACGGCGTGCCGGAGGAGCCGCGGTGACCGGGATCCCGCTGCCCTCGGTCGAGAACGGACGGGTCGTGGTCGCCGCCCCCGGCGAGGGCCCCGGCAACTGGGCGGGCGCGCCGCACGCGACCGTCGTGGACGGCGTCTACTGGCTCAGCTACCGGATCCGGCACTCCGAGAGCGCCGCCGCCGAGGACACCCGCGGGGTGGCCACGGTCGTCGCCCGCTCCTCGGACGGTGAGCGCTTCGAGACCGTGGCGATGATCAGCCGCAGCACCTTCGTCGCGCAGTCGATGGAGCGCCCGGCGCTGGTCCGGCGGCCCGACGGCGGCTGGCGGCTCTACGTCTGCTGCGCGGCGCCGGAGTCGAAGCACTGGTGGGTGGAGGCGATCGACGCGGACAGCCCCGAGGACCTCGCCGACGGCCACCGGACCGTGGTGTTCTCGGGCAGCGCCGACCTGGCCGTGAAGGACCCGATTGTCACCGTCGACGCGGACGGCTGGAAGGCCTGGCTGTGCTGCCACCCGCTGACCGAGCCCGGCGCGGAGGACCGGATGAGCACGGCGTACGCGACCAGCGCCGACGGACTCACCTGGGACTGGCACGGCGAGGTGCTCCGCCCGACACCGGGCAGCTGGGACGCGCGCGGCGCGCGGATGACGACGGTGGTCGGCACCGACCCGATGGTGGTGCTGTACGACGGGCGTCCGACCGCCGAGGACAACTGGCACGAGGTGACCGGGATCGCCCGGGAGAAGAACGGGATGCTGGTCGCCGACGAGGGCGGACCGGTGGCGCGCTCACCGCACTCGGACGGCGGCCTCCGCTACGCCAGCGCGGTGCGACTGCCCGACGACAGCACCAGGTTCTACTTCGAGGCGGCCCGACCCGACGGCGCGCACGACCTCTACACGAGCGTCAGCGCCTGACCGAGCTCAGGTTTGCGCCGTCGATCTGCGAGACGATGTGGCCGGCGATCTTCTGCAGCTGGTCGACCTCGTCCGGGCTCAGGCCGTCGAAGACGAGGCAGCGGACGGTCTCCACGTGGCCCGGCGCCGCGGCGACCAGGACCTGCCAGCCCTCCTCGGTGAGGCTGACCATGGTGACCCTCCGACTGTCGGCACACGGCGTGCGCACGACGAGGCCGCGCGCCTCGAGCTTCTTGACCACGTGCGAGAGCCGGGACAACGACGCGTTCGCCTTCGTCGCGAGCTGACTCATCCGCAGCGTGTGGTCCTCGTCCTCGGAGAGCATCGCCAGGCAGAGGTACTCGAAGTGGGTCAGGTCCGAGTCGCGTTCGAGCTGCGAGTCCAGCGCAGGGGAAAGCTTCAGCATCACCCCGGCCAGCTTGAGCCAGGCCTGGAGCTCGTCGTCGGTCAGCCATCGCGTCATGACTCCAGAGTACGCCAAGAAACTTGATGCTTCAACTATGTTGGGCTACAGTTTCTCGGAACCCACCTTGCAGGGAGCAGTGATGACCGAGACCACCCCGCACGACGCCCACCGGATGCCGGCGCTCTACATCGGGCACGGCGCACCGCCGCTGCTCGACGACCCGCTGTGGAGCTCGCAGCTGCGGAAGTGGGCCGGCGACCTGCCCCGTCCGAAGGCGATCCTGATCGTCTCCGCACACTGGGAGTCCGCGCCGGTCAGCCTGTCCGCGACCGCGTCGGGCACGCCGCTGGTCTACGACTTCGGCGGCTTCGCGCAGAAGTACTACGAGATGACCTACGTGACCCCGGACGCCGGCGCGTTCGCCGCCCGGGTCGCCGCGATGATGCCGGACACCGAGCCGGTCCACCAGCACACCAGCCGGGGCCTCGACCACGGCGCCTGGGTGCCGCTGAAGATCATGTACCCCGCCGGCGACATCCCGGTGCTGCAGATGTCCCTGCCCACGCAGGACCCCTACAGGCTCCTGGAGCTCGGCCGGCGGATCGCCCCGCTGCGCGACGAGGGCGTGCTGATCATCGGGTCCGGCTTCCTCACGCACGGGCTGCCGTTCCTCAAGGAGTTCCGGATCGACGCGGCAGCACCGGGCTGGTCGACCGAGTTCGACGCCTGGGCGGCGGAGGCCATGGCACGAGGGGACGTGGACGAGCTCGCGGCGTACCGCTCGAAGGCGCCCGGCATGCCCTACGCGCACCCGACCGTGGAGCACTACACGCCGCTGTTCATCACGCTCGGCGCGGCCACGAAGGCCGACGAGCCGGGGCAGCAGCTGATCGACGGCTACTGGATGGGGCTCTCCAAGCGGTCCCTGCAGGTCGCCTGACCCGGCTCAGGTAGCGGGCTGCCCATCGGCCCAGTCGCCGCGGACGTGCTTGATGTGCTGGGCCATCAGCCGCTCGGCACCCTCGACGTCGCGGGCCAGGACCAGGTCGACCAGCTGCTCGTGCTCGCGCGCCGAGGCGGCGAGCTGGCCGCGGTCGGCCAGCTGGTGCAGGCCGTAGAGCCGGCTGCGGGCGCGCAGGTTGCCGATCACCTCGACGATGTGCCGGTTGCCCGCGAGTGCCAGCAGCGCCAGGTGGAACTGCCGGTCGACCTCGACGTAGCGGATCAGGTCCCGCTCCTGGGCGAGCGCCTCGATCTCCCGGGCGCTCTGGCGCAGCGCCTCCGCCCTCGGCGCCAGCTCCTCGTCGCAGAGCCGGGCCACCTCGCCGACGGTGGGCACCTCGATCAGCATCCGCAGCTGGGTGATCTCGTCGAGCTCGCGGTCGGACAGCTCGGTGACCCGGAACCCCTTGTTGCGCACGGCTTCGACGAGGCCCTCGCTTGCCAGGTCGAGCATCGCCTCGCGGACCGGTGTCGCCGAGACGCCGAACTTCTCGGCCAGCGCGGGCGCGGAGTAGAGGACACCGGGTCGCATCTCGCCGGCCACCAGGGCGGCCCGCAACGCGTGTGCGACCTGTTGCCGCAGGCTCTGCCGCTCCTGGAACAGCGGCAGGTTCAGCGACCTGCTGTCGGCTCCCCCGTCGAACGTGGTCATCCGGTTCACCTGTCTTGTCGAGTCATCGGAGAACGAAGCCTGTCCCGACGGGGTCGGCGGGGTCCCGCACGAACACGTGCTCGCCGGTACGGTATGCCATTCCGCGCACTTCGGGTACGACCGCGGCCTGGTCTTCTGCCACGGTCTCCTCGACCACCGACGCGGTGAACCGGGTGCCGACGATCGAGTCGTGGGTCAGGATCCGTCCCGGGCCGAGCCGGCCGTCCTCCGCGAGCAGAGCCACCCGGGCCGACGTACCGGAGCCGCACGGGGACCGGTCCACCTCGCCGTCGGCGAACACCGTCACGTTGCGCTGGTGCGGCCCGTCGGCGCACTCACCGAGGTCGTCGAACAGGATCGTCCCGTAGATGCCGGACAGCCGCGGGTCGCTGGGATGCTGCGCCCACGGCGTGCCCTCCAGCGCCCACTTCACCGCACGGCCGGCTCGGATCAGGTCGGCGTAGCAGTCCGGGGTCACCTCGAGCCCGAAGGCCGAGGCCGGCACCGAGGCGTAGATCGCGCCCCCGTAGCTGAGGTCCACCGTGACCCGGCCCGGCTCGAACCCGGGCAGGTCCACCTCGACGTCGCGGCCGATCACGTACGACGCGACGTTGCGGAAGGCGACCGAGTCCACGACGCCGGAGCGGCACCGGACCCGAGCGGTGACCCGCCCGGAGGGCACGTCGATCACCACGTCGGTGTCACCGTCGACGGCGGCATCGACCCGGCCGGACCGGACCGCCCAGACGCCGAGCGCGATCGTGCCGTGCCCGCACGCGGTGGAGTAGCCGTCCTTGTGCCAGAACAGCACGCCGAGGTCGGCACCCGCGTCGTCGGGCGGCACCAGGAAGCAGCCGTACATGTCCGCGTGCCCCCGCGGCTCGTGGCAGAGCAGCCGGCGCACCTCGTCGACGTCGGCACTGGAGCGGGCGTGCTCGCGACGCTCACGGACGGTGGCGCCGGGGATCTCTGGAGCGCCCTCGAGCACGATCCGGAACGGCTCCCCGCCGGTGTGGTAGTCGACCGTGCGCAGGTCCCGAGGCTGGTCGGTCACCTTCAGGCCCCGAGGTAGGCGTCGACGATCCGGGAGTCGCCGGCGAGCTCCTCGGCCGGCCCCTCGAGGGTGGTGGCACCGCTCTCCACGACGTAGGCGCGGTGCGCGATCCGCAGCGCCGCGCGGGCGTTCTGCTCGACCAGCAGCACGGAGGTCCCCTCGCTGTTGATCTGGGCGATCAGCTCCATGATCTGGCGGACCACGAGCGGCGCGAGGCCCATCGACGGTTCGTCGAGCATCAGCAGCTTCGGGCCGGCGACCAGCGCGCGGCCGACCGCGAGCATCTGCTGCTCGCCGCCGGACAGGGTGCCGCCCTGCTGGCCGCGCCGCTCCTTCAACCGGGGCAGCAGCCCGTAGACCCGGTCGATGCGTTCGTTGACGACCGCCTGGTCGCGGACCAGGTAGCCACCGAGCTGGAGGTTCTCGTGGATGGTCAGCCGGGAGAAGATCCGCCGCCCCTCGGGGACGTGCACAACGCCGCGTTCGACGATGTCCCAGGGGTTGTGCTTGGTGATGTCGTCACCGAGGGCATGGATCGTGCCGGCGCTGGGCCGGACCACCCCGGACACCGCGGACAGCGTCGAGGTCTTACCGGCGCCGTTGTTGCCGAGGACCGCGACGATCTCTCCCTCGCCGACCCGCAGCGACATGCCGTGCAGGGCCTGCACCCGTCCGTAGTGGACGTCGATCCCGTCGATCTCCAGCGCGTTCACGAGATCTCCTCCTCTGCGTGTGCCGGCCCGGCCGGGGTCTCGTCCTCCGTGCCGAGGTAGGCCTCCACGACGGCGGGGTCGTTGCGGACCTGCTCGGGGGTGCCGTCGGCGATCTCCTTGCCGAAGTTGAGTACGACGATGCGACGTGAGACCTGCATGACCAGGCCCATGTCGTGCTCGATGAGGACCAGTGCGATGCCGAGCTCGCGGATCCGGCCGAGCAGGTCGAGCAGCTCGTTCTTCTCGCCGTGGTTCAGGCCGGCCGCGGGCTCGTCGAGCAGCAGCAGCCGTGGACCGCGCGCCAGCGCCCGGGCGATCTCGACCCGGCGTTGTTCGCCGTAGGGCAGGTTCCTGGCCTCGGCGGCCCGGTCGCCACGCAGCCCGACGAAGTCGAGCCACTTGTGTGCCTCCTCGGTCGCGATCCGCTCGGACTTGCGGAACCGCGGGGTGTGCAGGAGCGCGTCGATCGCGTTCTGCTTGATCCGCAGGTGCATCCCGGCGCGGACGTTGTCGAGGACGGTCAGCTCACCGAACAGCCGCAGGTTCTGGAACGTCCTGGACACGCCCTTGGCTGCGACCGCGGACGGCCGGAGCCGGGTGATGTCCTCACCGTCGAGCGAGACCTTGCCACCGGTCGGCTTGTAGAAGCCGGTGATGCAGTTGAAGGCACTGGTCTTCCCGGCACCGTTGGGTCCGATCACCGAGAGGATGTCCCCCTCGTCGACCGTGAACGACAGCCCGTCGACGGCAGTGACACCACCGAAGGACAGGCGCAGGTCCTCGACCTGCAGCAGCGGCGGCGCGCTCACTGGTTCACCTCCACGGTGCTGTCGTCGTCGGTACGGCGCTTGCGCGCCGACCGTTCCACGGCATGGGTGGGCCACACGCCCTGGGGACGGAAGATCATCACCACGATCAGCAGCACTCCGAAGATGAAGTAGCGGTAGTCGGCGGCACCACGCAGCAGCTCGGGCAGCACGCTGACGAAGATCGCGCCGATCACCACGCCGGGGGTCGAGCCCATCCCGCCGAGCACGACCGCCATCAGGATCAGCGCCGACCACAGGAACGTGAAGCTCTGCGGGCTGATCGCGGTCAGCTGCGCACCGAACAGGATCCCCGCCAGGCCGCCCCAGATCGCGCCCGCGATGTAGGCGGCGAGCTTGACCTTGTAGGTGTGGATGCCCATCGCCTCGGCGGCGTCCTCGTCCTCGCGGACGAACCGCCAGGCCCGGCCCAGCCGGCTGCGACCGAGGCGGGCCGCACCGAGCACCGCGAGCGCGACCGCGACGACGCAGGTGTAGTAGAAGGCGACCGGGCTGCTGAGGTCCAGCCCGCCGATGCTGATGCCCGGGATGCCGAAGATGCCGGACGGACCGCCGGTGATCTCCAGGTTGTTGGCGGTGATCCGGATGATCTCGCCGAAGCCGAGGGTCACGATCGCCAGGTAGTCGCTGCGCAGCCGCAGCGTCGGACCGCCGATCACCACACCAGCGATCACGGCCGCCAGGATGACGACCGGGATCGTGGCCAGCAATGACCAGTCGTAGCGGGTGGCCAGCACGCCGCTGGTGTAGGCACCGATCGCGAAGAACGCGGCGTAGCCGAGGTCGAGCAGGCCGCAGTAGCCGACCACGATGTTCAGGCCGACCGCCAGCATCACGAACAGCAGCGCCGAGGTCATCACCGACAGCGAGTAGTTCGTCGCGCTGACGAACGGGGCGAGCAACGCGATCGCGAGCCCGATCCAGCCGAGGTAGCGGTTCTCCATCAAGGAGCTGAGCTTGGAGGCCATCACACACGCTCCGTGACGCGCTCGCCGAGGATCCCGGTCGGGCGCACGGTGAGGAACAGGATGAGGAACGCGAACGCGAACACGTCGCGCCACTCCCCGCCCAGCCAGGCGGTGCCGAACGACTCCAGCATGCCCAGGGTGAGCCCGCCGAGCATGGCGCCCTTGATGTTGCCGATGCCGCCGATGACCGCGGCGGTGAACGCCTTGAGCCCGATGATGAAGCCCATCAGGAAGTCGATCTTGCCGTAGTAGGCACCGGCCATCACTCCGGCGGCACCGGCCAGCGCCGACCCGATGAAGAAGGTGCGGGAGATGACCCGGTTGACGTTGATGCCCATGAACAGCGACGCCTTCGGGTCCATCGAGATGGCACGCATCGCACGACCCGTGCTGGTGCCCATCACGAGGTACTGCAGCCCGGCCATCAGCGCGATCGCGATCCCGACCAGGGCGAGCTGCTCCAGGGTGATCCGCGCGCCGAGCACGTGCACCGTCGTACCGGACAGGCGCACCGGGTAGACCTCCGGGTTCGGCCCGGCGACCAGCCGCATGCCGTACTCCAGGGCGAAGGACGCGCCGACCGCGGTGATCAGCACCGACAGGCGCGGGGCTCCGCGCAGCGGCCGGTAGGCGACCCGTTCCAGGATCAGGCCGGCGGTGCCGGTGACCAGCATCGCCAGCACCAGCACCACCAGGAGTGCGACGAAGCCGGCCGAGGTGGCCAGTCCGCCGGCGACGGTGAGCATCGCGAACCCGGCGAACGCGCCGAGCATGTAGATGTCACCGTGCGCGAAGTTCAGCAGCTTGATGATGCCGTACACCATGCTGTAGCCGAGCGCGACCAGCGCGTAGAACGAGCCGACGAACAGGCCGTTCCAGATCAGTTGGGACATGAGGGGCCCTTCAGGGGAGGTCCCGCCGTCACGCCGCCGGTGCGAGGGCGGGCGTGACGGCGGGACCGACGGTCACTACTGAAGCGTGTCCTTGAGGGTGAACGCGCCACCCGAGGACTCCAGGATCTGGAAGCCACCGCTGCTCAGCGTGTGGTCCTCGGTGAAGGTCAGCGGGCCGGAGAACAGCTGGAAGCCGTCGATCCCTTCGAGCGCCTCGATGACCGCGTCGGTCTCCGTCGTGCCGGCCTCGCGGATCGCCTCGGCCGCCACGCGCACCGCGTCGTAGGACTGGGTCGAGTAGGGGCCCGGCTCGGCGCCGAACTGCTCCTTGTAGTCGCTGATCCAGCCCTCGGCGCCCTCGATCGTGTCCGGGGTCTGGGTCATCGTGGCGAGGATCCCCTCGGCGTTCTGCTCACCGGCGATCTCCAGCAGCTTCACGTCGACGCTTCCGTCGGCGACCATGATCGCGCCGTCGTAGCCGGCCTGGCGGAGCTGCCGGATGATCAGGCCGCCCTCCTGGTAGTAGCCGGTCCAGTAGACGAAGTCCGGGTTGGCCTTCAGCACCGCGTTGACGTTCGCGCTGTAGTCGCTCTCGCCGGCGGTAACCGACTCCTGGGCGACGAGCTCGGGGCCGCCGCTCTCCTTGAGCCGCTCGGCGGTCAGGTTGGCGATGTCGACCGAGTAGCTGGTGTTGTCGTCCATCAGCGCGACCTTGGTCGCTCCGGCCTTCTCCATGTAGGCGACCGCTGCGTCGGCCTGCTGGGTGCCGGTGCCGTTGATCAGGAAGACGTTGTCGAGGCCCTGGTCGACGAGCTCGGTCGAGTTCGCGGCCGGGATCAGCATCGGCACGCCGGCCTTGTTGAAGATCGGCAGGGTCGGCAGCGTCGCGCCGGAGCAGTAGCCGCCGACGGAGACCACGATCTCCTGGGTGACCAGCTTGTTGGCCGCCGCGGCCGCGGTCTTCGCGTCACAGGCGCCGTCCTCGACGATCAGCTCGAGGTCGCGACCGTCGACGCCGCCGTCGGCGTTGATCTCGGAGACGGCGAGCTTGGCGCCGTTCTCCATGTAGGGGCCGATCGCGGCGCTGCTGCCGGAGAGCGGGGTGACCATGCCGAGCACGATGGGGCCCTCGGTGCCGTCCGACTCGTCCTCACCGGCGAGCAGACCGCCGCCGCAGCCGGCGAGCAGCAGGGTGGCGGTGGCCGCACCGGCGAGCGCGGCAAGCCGGCGTGGACGCCGGTGGAAGGGTGAACTCATGACGTCGGTTCTCACTTTCTCGGCTGACCGGGCGGGCGTCAGCGCGGCAACGATGTGGGCTGTGACACTACAGTGTGATGTTGTACTGAACCACAGGTGTGCCGGCTTAGGAAGCGTTCTCCGGCAAAGAATCGATAACGGCTCCAGCTCGCCGGCTCCAGCCAAGCGGCCGGCCCAGTTGCTGGCAGGCACAACCACTCCGACCGGCACTCGCGGCGATCCGAGGCACGCCGTACGCCTGACTGACCCCGACCACACGGCCATGTGCCGGTCCCCGTGGTCATCCGCCCGAGGCCGTTCGGACGTGCAACCCTCACCGAGTCCGTCCGGTTCGACGGGGAATGCGCCTTTCCTGGCAAGAGGCTGCACGTCCGTGTGGCCGCACCGGGCTGGCCTGGCTCGGGGCAGAGGGCTTGCGAGGTGCCATGTGCTGTGTAATATTGCACTCTCACCGACCGTCTAGGAGAGCACTGATGTCAGCCCCCGCGCAGCCCGCCGCCCAACCGTGGCACGGCGTCCTCGTCGCCACCGCCCTGCCGTTCACCGATGACCTGGCCGTCGACTACGACGCCTACGCCGAGCACGTCCGCTGGCTCGCGGACAACGGCTGCCAGGGCGTGGTGCCCAGCGGGTCCCTCGGCGAGTACCAGGTGCTCACCCCCGAGGAGCGCGCCAAGGTCGTCGAGGTCGCGGTCGAGGCGGCACCCGAGGGCTTCGTGGTGATGCCGGGCGTCGGCGCCTACGGTGCCCTGGAGTCGCGCCGGTGGGCCGAGCAGGCCGCCGAGGCCGGTGCCCAGGTGGTGATGGCGCTGCCGCCGAACACCTACCGCGGCGACGAGCGTGCGGTGATGGAGCACTTCCGCGAGATCAACAAGGCCGGGCTCCCGGTCACCGCCTACAACAACCCGATCGACACCAAGACCGACCTGAACCCGACGCTGCTGGCCTCGCTCTACAACGAGGGGCTGATCGTGGCGGTCAAGGAGTTCAGCGGGGACGTACGGCGTGCCTACGAGATCTCCGAGCTGGCGCCCGGACTCGACCTGATGATCGGCACCGACGACGTGGTCCTCGAGGTCGGCCTGGCCGGCGCCAAGGGATGGGTCGCGGGCTACACCAACGCCTTCCCGAAGGCCACCGTCGAGCTCTACCAGGCCTCCGTGGCCGGTGACCTGGAGAAGGCGATGCCGCTCTACCGCACCCTGCACCCGTTGCTGCGCTGGGACTCCAAGACCGAGTTCGTCCAGGCGATCAAGCTGTCGATGGACATCGTCGGCCGCAAGGGTGGCGTGTGCCGCCCGCCGCGGCAGACGCTGCTGCCCGAGCAGGAGCAGTCCGTGCGGGCGGCCACCGAGGCGGTCCTCGAAGCCGGTCTAGGCTGACCGACGTGCGTTCCCGCCGCGTCTTCCACGCCGTCGACTCGCACACCGAGGGGATGCCCACCCGGGTGATCACCGGCGGTGTGGAGGCGCTGCCCGGTGCCACCATGTTCGAGCGCCGGCAGTGGTTCATCGACAACAGCGACGAGCTCCGCACGCTGCTGATGTACGAGCCGCGCGGCCACGCATCGATGTCCGGCGCGATCCTGCAGCCACCGACCCGGCCGGACGCCGACTGGGGTGTCCTCTACATCGAGGTCTCCGGGTGCTTGCCCATGTGCGGGCACGGCACCATCGGGGTGGCCACGGTGCTGGTGGAGACCGGGATGGTCGAAATAACCGAGCCGGTCACCACCATCCGGCTGGACACCCCGGCCGGCCTGGTGGTGGCCGAGGTCGCCGTCGAGGACGGTGCCGCCAAGGCGGTCACCATCCGCAACGTTCCCTCGTTCAGCCACGCGCTGGACGCCAGGGTCGACGTGCCGGGCCTAGGACAGGTTCGCTACGACCTCGCGTACGGCGGCAACTTCTACGCGATGGTCGAGCTCGCGGAGATCGGTCTCCCGTTCGACCGCGCCGAGAAGCAGCGGCTGCTCGACGCCGGCCTGGCGATCATGGCCGCGATCAACGAGCAGGACCTGCCGGTGCACCCGGAGAACCCGCAGATCACCGGCTGCCACCACGTGCAGCTCGTGGCGCCGGGCTCGGACGCGAAGCACTCCCGGCACGCGATGGCGATCCACCCCGGCTGGTTCGACCGGAGCCCGTGCGGCACCGGCACCAGCGCCCGGATGGCGCAGCTGCACGCCCGGGGCGAGCTCGACCTGCACACCGACTTCGTCAACGAGTCGTTCATCGGCACGACGTTCACCGGACGGCTGGTCGAGGAGACCCGCCTGGCCGACGGCCGCACGGCGGTCGTGCCCACCATCACCGGCCGCGCCTGGATCACCGGCACGGCGCAGTACCTGATCGATCCCGAAGACCCGTTCCCAGCCGGCTTCCTCCTCTGAGAGAGCCATCAGGAGTTCCCGTGATTGCCAGCTATTCACCCCAGCAGCCCAAGGACCTCGTCGTCGAGGTCGCCGAGACCACACCGGAGCAGGTGCGAACGGCGTTCGAGACCGCGCGCGCCGCGCAGCCGGGATGGGGCAACGGACCTGCGGCCGCCCGGGCGACCGCCCTCGCCGCCGCCGCGGACGCGGTGGCCGGTGCCGCCGACGAGCTCGCCGACCTGGTCGTCCGCGAGGTCGGCAAGCCCCTCGGGGAGGCGCGCGGTGAGGTGGCCCGGTCAGTGGCGATCCTGCGCTACTACGCCCAGCAGGTGTTCGACCCGGTCGGCGCGGTCCACGAGCCCTCCGCGCAGGGCCTGCTGTTCACCCGCCGCCGGGCCCTCGGCGTGGCCGGGCTGATCACTCCGTGGAACTTCCCGCTGGCGATCCCGCTGTGGAAGGCCGCACCGGCCCTGGCGTTCGGCAACACCGTGGTCCTCAAGCCCGCCCCCGAGGCCACCGCGTGTGCGCTGCGGCTGGCCGAGCTGATCGGTCCGTTCCTGCCCGAGGGCGCCCTGTCCGTCGTACCCGGTGATGCCGAGACCGGCCAGGCGGTCGTCGAGAACGCCGACGTGGTCTCGTTCACCGGCTCCACCGCCGCCGGCCGGGCGGTGGCCCGCGCCGCCACCGAGCGCGGCGTGCCGGTGCAGGCCGAGATGGGCGGCCAGAACCCAGCCGTCGTCCTCCCCGACGCCGACCTGAAGTCCGCCGCCGCCCAGATCGCGGCCGCCGCGATGGGCTTCGCCGGCCAGAAGTGCACCGCCACCAAGCGAGTGATCGTGGTCGGTGACCCGGCTCCGTTCCGTGAGGCGCTGGTCGCCGCGGTCGAGGCGATGAAGTGCGGCGACCCCGCCGACGCCGAGACCACCGTCGGACCGGTGATCTCCGAGGAGGCCCGCAACCGGATCACCTCCGTCGCCAAGGACGCCGTGGCCGCCGGTGGCCGCGTGCTCACCGGTGGTGCGGACGCCGAGCGCGACGGCTGGTTCGTCGGGCCCACCGTCGTCGAGGGCGTCCCGGACCGGCACACCCTCGCCTGCGACGAGGTGTTCGGGCCGATCTGCCTGCTGCAGACCGCCGCCGACCTCGACGAGGCGGTCACCCTCGCCAACGCGGTGCCGCACGGGCTGGCCGCGGCGCTCTACACCAGCGACCTCGCCAGCTCGCTGGAGGCCGCGGCACGGCTCGAGGCCGGCCTGGTCAAGGTGAACGCCCCGACCAGCGGTGTCGACTTCTACCTGCCCTTCGGCGGCGAGAAGGCGTCCAGCCTCGGCGCACGGGAGCAGGGCAAGGCCGCGCAGGAGTTCTACACCTCGACGCACACCATCACCATCGCCCCCTGACATGGGGACGACGCAGTCGCTGCTCGCGCTGACGGCCGACGAGCAGTCGATGCTCGACGGCGACCGCGGTCCGGCGGTGGCGATGGCGATGCGGCTGGTGACCGGGGTGGCCCGGGCGAACGGGGCGGTCCGGCTGCTGCCGATCGAGTCCGTGCACGTGGACGGCTGCCTCTACCACGGCCGCGCGGGACTCGACTTCGCCGAGCGGCTGGTCGAGCTCGGCGGCCGGGTCGCCGTGCGCACCACACTGAACGTCGGGTCGCTGGACCTGCTGCACCCGGGCCTGGTCCGCGCCGGCGACGGGCTCGCCTCGGCCGGCCGTCGGTTGATGGACGCCTACGTGGCCCTGGGCTGTGAGTCGACCTGGTCGTGCGCGCCGTACCAGCTCAGCCACCGCCCGGCGACCGGCACCCACGTCGCGTGGGCGGAGTCCAACGCGATCGCGTTCGTGAACTCGGTCCTCGGTGCCCGCACCGACCGGTACGGCGACTTCCTCGACATCGCCGCCGCGTTGACGGGCCGGGTGCCCGACGCGGGTCTGCACCAGGACCACGCCCGCCGGGCCGAGCTGGTCCTGGACTGCTCCGACCTTCCCCACCCGCTGCTCGCCGAGGACACCGCGTGGGCGGCGCTCGGTGCCCTGCTCGGCGAGGTGGCCGGCACCCGGGTCGCCGCTCTGGTCGGTCTGCCCGGTGACCTCGGCGACGACGGCACCACCGAGGACCGGCTCAAGGCACTCGGCGCGACCGCCGCGTCGGCCGGCGGGGTCGCGCTGTTCCACGTCGTCGGGGTCACCCCGGAGGCACCGGACCTGCAGTCCGTCGCCGACCCCGGCTGCCCGGTCCACGTCGTCAGCACCGCCGACCTGCGCACCGCACGGGACCGGCTCAGCACCGCCACCGGCGACAGACTCGACGCGGTCAGCCTCGGCACGCCACACTTCTCGGTCACCGAGTTCGCCGAGCTCGCCCGCGTAATCGGTTCGGGCTCCGCCTTCTCCGACGAGGTCGACGTCTACGTCTCCACCAGCCGCGCGGTGCTCGCCGAGGCCACCCGGCTAGGACACCTGGCGCCGATCGAGGCCGCGGGCGCCCGGATCGTCACCGACACCTGCACCTACGTGACGCCGGTGCTGGCCCCCGGCACGAAGACCGTGATGACCAACTCCGGGAAGTGGGCGTGGTACGCACCGGCCAACCTGGGCGTGGACACGGTCCTGGGCACTCTCGCCGAGTGCGTCGCGTCCGCCCGCGCCGGGAAGGTGGTCCGCGATGACCGGCTCTGGAGCTGACCTGACCGCGCGGACCCTCGCGCCCGGCGATGGCACCGGCGACGTGCTCCGCCTCGACACCCCGGTCTCGTTCTGGGGCGGTGTCGACGAGACCGGCACGATCGTGGACGTGCACCACCCGCAGTGCGGCGAGCGGCTCACCGGCAAGGTGGTGGTGATGGCCTCCGGCCGCGGGTCGAGCTCGTCGACCGCCGTACTCGCCGAGCAGATCCGCGCCGGCACCGGACCCGCCGCGCTGGTGCTGTCCGAGTGCGACACGATCCTGGTGATCGGTGCGCTGGTGGCGACCGAGCTGTACGGCGTGCGGATGCCGATCGTCGAGGTATCCCCCACCGACCTCATCGACCTGATCGAGCTCGACCGACGCGAACCCGGACCGCTCCGGGTCACCGCGGATCCTGACACCCTGCACGCCACCCTCACCCGCGAAGGACGACGATGACCACCCCGCACCTGCCCTACCTGGACGCCGACACGATCCCCCGGCTGGTGTCCTGGGGCGACGCCACCGACGCCCTCGACGATGCCCTGCGCGAGGGCCTGGACCCGGCGGCGGCGGCTGACCGCTCGATCATCGATGTCAGCAACGGGCAGCTGCTGCTGATGCCGGCCGAGACCGCGGCCGCGGTCGGCGTCAAGCTCGGCACCGTGGCACCCGCGAACCCCGAGCGGGGCCTGCCCCGGATCCAGGCGTTGTACGTGCTGCTCGACCCGGTGACGCTGTCCCCCGTGGCGCTGATGGACGGCACAGCGCTCACCACCTTGCGCACCCCGGCGGTCTCCGCGGTGGCGGTCCGGCACCTCGCCGCGCCGGACGCCCGCCGGCTGGTGGTCCTCGGCAGCGGCCCGCAGGCCTGGGGACACGTCCAGACCCTGCGGGCGGTCCGCCCGGTGGACTCGGTCACCGTCGTGGGACGCGACCGCGGCCGCGCCGAGGACCTGGTCGACCGGGTCCGCGAGTCCGGGCTCGACGCCACGGTCGGTGACCCGGCGGCGGTCGCGGAGGCCGACATCGTCGTGTGCGCCACCACCGCGGGCGAGCCGGTCTTCGACAGCGCCCTGCTGAAGCCCGGGACCTGTGTGGTCGCCGTCGGCTCGCACGACGCGGACCGCCGCGAGCTCGACAGCGCGCTGCTCGGCCGTGCCGCCGCCGAGGGGGGTGTGGTCGTGGAGACCCGCGAGGTGGCCATGCGCGAGGCCGGTGACGTGGCGATGGCGGTCGAGGAGGGTGTGCTCATCCCGTCCCAGCTGATCGGGATCGCGTCCGTCGTACACCGGGAGACGCCGGTCCCCGGAACCTCGGTGTTCAAGAGCGTCGGGATGGGCTGGCAGGACCTCGTCGTCGCGGAAGCGGTTCACCAGCGGTGGCGTGGATGAGCGACGTCGTCATCGTCGGTGCCGGCATCGTCGGCGCCTCGTGTGCCTACTTCGCCAGCCGCGCCGGCCTGTCGGTGACCGTGCTCGAACGCGGGACGGTCGGCAGCGGCACCACCAGCCGGGGCGAGGGCAACATCCTGATCTCCGACAAGGCTCCGGGCCCCGAGCTCGACCTCGCGCTGTGGTCCCGGTCGCTGTGGCTCGAGGTCGCCGCAGAGGTCGGTGCCGAGCAGCTGGAGCTGGAGGAGAAGGGCGGCCTGGTCGTCGCCACTAGCGAGCCCGCGCTCGCGGACCTGCACGCCTTCGGTGACCAGCAGGCCACCGCCGGGGTGCAGGTGAACCGGGTCGCTCCGGGCGAGCTCCACGACCACGAACCGCACCTGGCGGGCGACCTGCCCGGCGGCGTGCACTACCCGCAGGACATGCAGGTGCAGCCGGTCCTCGCCGCCGCCACCCTTCTGGCCGCGGCCGTCGCCCGGGGAGCCCGCGTCGAACGCGGGATCACTCTCACCGGCGCCGAACGGGACCGCTCGGGCGCGGTCACCGCGGTGCTCGCGGGGGACCGCCGGTTCCCGACCGCTGCCGTCGTCAACGCCGCCGGCACCTGGGGCGGTGAGGTCGCGGAACGGCTCGGCGGACCGGTCCCGGTGCTGCCCCGGCGTGGCTTCATCCTGGTCACCGAGCCGCTGCCCCGGGTGGTCCGGCACAAGGTGTACTCCGCCGACTACGTCAGCAACGTCGCCAGCGACGACGCCGGCCTGGAGACCTCCGCGGTGGTCGAGGGCACCCAAGGCGGCACCGTGCTGATCGGCGCCAGCCGGGAGCGGGTCGGCTTCGACGAGACACTGTCGGTCGACGTGGTGCGCCGGCTCGCCGCGCAGGCGGTCCGGCTGTTCCCGTTCCTGGCCGACGTGGCGCTGATGCGGGTCTACCGCGGGTTCCGGCCCTACTGCCCGGACCACCTGCCGGTGATCGGCGCCGACCCGCGGGTGCCGGGGCTGTTCCACGCCTGCGGCCACGAGGGCGCCGGGATCGGCCTCGCCCCGGCCACCGGGCTGCTCCTCACCCAGCTGCTCACCGGCGCGACCCCCGGCCTCGACCCCACCCCGGTCCCCCCCACCCGATTCCAGCAGGTGCCCGCATGACCTCACCCGGACCGGGCGGTACGCCGCCCCGCTCGACGTTCCGCTTCGACGGCACCGACATCGACTTCGTCCCCGGACAGAGCATCGGCGCCGCGCTGACCGCCGCCGG
>JAICRS010000308.1 GCA_025966335.1 Nocardioidaceae bacterium | reverse complement strand
CGGACGCGGCGGATGTTGTCCACAACGCGGCCGGACGTGCTGGGGCGACGTCGGTCCCTGCTGATAGGACTGACCACGTGACGGACAACGGGCACGACGACGAGGCGGGACAGCTGGCGCTGATGCCGCAGGTCGCCCGCGCCCGTGCCCGTGAGGCGAAGCAGCAAGCCGCGGACCGGTCGAAGGGCCCGAAGCCGGTCGACCCCGCCGAGGTCGACCCGGTCGCGCGGGTCCTGGTCGACGTGCCGCTCGCCCATCTCGACCGGCCGTTCGACTACCTGGTGCCGACGAAGCTGGCCGACTCCGCGGTGCCCGGCTCTCGGGTGAAGGTCCGCTTCGCCGGGCAGGACGTGGACGGTTTCGTGCTCGCACGGGTCGACCGCTCCGAGCACGAGGGGCGGCTCGCCCCGCTGCGCCGGTCGGTCAGCTCCGAGCCGGTGCTGTCCCCGCAGATCGCCGGCCTGTCGGCCACGGTGGCCGCCCGTTACGCAGGCACCCGCTCCGACGTGCTCCGGCTCGCCGTCCCGGCCCGCCACGCCACCGTCGAGAAGGAGCCCTCGGCGCCCGCGCCCCAGCCCCACGTGGACCTCGCAGCGGCCGTCGCAAGCTGGGCGCCCTACGCGGCGGGGGAGGAGTTCGTCCGGAAGCTGGCCGACGGCGCAGCGCCACGTCGGGTGTGGTCGGCCGTCCCAGGACAGGACTGGGCCCTCGCGCTGGCGCGGGCGGCCGCGGCGACGTACTCCTCCGGTCGCGGCGCGCTGCTGTGCGTGCCCGACCACAAGGACGTGGCGCGGCTCGACGCGGCGCTGGTGAGCGTGCTGGGCCCCGGCCACCATGTGCTGCTCACCGCTGACTCCGGGCCGGCCGCCCGCTACCGGGCGTTCCTGGCCGTCTCCCGCGGGGCGGTCCGGATCGTGGTGGGCACCCGGGCCGCGGCGTTCGCGCCCGTGCACGACCTCGGCCTGGTGGCGTTGTGGGACGACGGCGACGACCTCTACGCCGACCAGCACGCGCCCTACCCGCACACCCGGGAGGTGCTGCTGCTGCGCGCCCACGAGGAGAACGCGGCCGCCCTGGTCGGCGGGTTCGCGCGCACCGTGGAGGGCGAGTACCTCCTCCGCACCGGCTGGGCGCAGGAGCTGGCCGCGCCCCGGGAGACGGTGCGGGCGGCGGCCGCGCGGGTGGCGATCACCGGGGCCACGGACCGCGAGGTGGAGCGCGATCCGTTCGCCCGGTCGGCGCGGCTCCCGCGCACCGCCTTCGACGCGATCCGCGACGGACTGGGCTCGGGGCCGGTGCTGCTGCAGACACCGCGGCTCGGCTACGTCACCAGCCTGGCCTGCGAGCAGTGCCGGACGCCGGCCCGGTGCCGGGCGTGCGCCGGTCCGCTGACCGTGCCCGCCGCGCACCGACCACCGACCTGCCGCTGGTGCGGCCAGGAAGAATCGGGCTGGGCCTGCGCCGAGTGCGGGGCCCGAGGGCTGCGGGCACCGGTGCTCGGTGACCGGCGCACCGCCGAGGAGATCGGCCGGGCGTTCCCCGGCGTCGCCGTGCGCACCTCGTCCGGTGACAAGGTGCTGTCCGCCGTCGATGCCAAGCCGGCCATCGTGGTGGCGACCCCGGGCGCGGAGCCGGTCGCCGACGGTGGCTACCCCTGCGTAGTGCTGCTCGACACGTGGCTGATGCTGTCCCGCACCGACCTGCGCACCACCGAGGAGTCGCTGCGCCGGTGGCTGAACGCCGCAGCCATGGCCCGGCCCGCGGAGAAGGGTGGCCGGGTCGTGGTCGTAGGCGACAGCGGCGAGCCGGTGCTGCAGGCGTTGCTGCGCTGGGACCCGGCCGGTTTCGCGCGGCGCGAGCTGGCCGACCGGCAGTCGGCCCACCTGCCCCCCGCGTCCCGGCTCGCCACTGTCTCCGGCGAGGCCGCCGCGGTGGCCTCTGCACTGCAGATGCTGGTGCTGCCCGACGGTGCGGAGGTGCTCGGCCCGGTGCCGGTGGAGCCCGCGCCGGGCCGTCCGGTGACCGACCCGGAGGCCGAGGAGGCACCGGTGCGCGCCGTGGTCCGGGTGCCCCGTGCGGCCGGGGCGCAGCTGTCCCGCGCGCTGGTCGAGATGCAGGGCGTGCGGGACGCGAAGAAGCTGCCCGCGGTCCGGGTGCAGGTCGACCCGATCGGCCTCGGCTGACGCTCCGAAGGCGGTCCGTAGACTTGGCTGCCGACGGCGGATCCGCGAGGACGCCGGCCGGCGCGCACCCGCACCGGCACGCACCCATGCACGCAAGGAGCAGTCTTGGCCATCCAGCCGATCCGCCTGTTCGGCGATCCGGTGCTGCGCAGCCCCGCCACCCCAGTCGTCGACTTCGACAAGGAGCTGCGCCGGCTCGTCGAGGACCTCACCGACACCATGCGCGACGCCCCCGGCTCCGGGCTGGCCGCGCCGCAGATCGGGGTCGGCCTGCGCGTGTTCACCTGGTACGTCGACGGTGAGCTCGGCCACCTGGTGAACCCGACCCTCGACCTGTCCGAGGAGATCCAGGACGGACCCGAGGGCTGTCTGTCGATCCCGGACCTGACCTTCGACTGCAAGCGGGCCCTGTCCGTGGTCGCCAAGGGCTTCAACATGCACGGTGAGCCGGTCACCATCGAAGGCTCCGAGCTGCTTGCCCGCGCGGTCCAGCACGAGACCGACCACCTCGACGGGGTGCTGTTCATCGACCGGCTGGACCGGGAGACCCGCAAGCTGGCGATGAAGGCGATCCGGGAGTCCGAGTGGTTCGGCGAGGCGCCGCCCCCGGTGAAGATCTCGCCGCACGCCACGAACGGGCTGGGTCTCTGATGCGGGTGGTGTTCGCCGGTACGCCGGAGGTGGCGCTCCCCGCCCTCAACGCGATCGCGCAAAGCTCCCACGACCTGGTCGGGGTGGTCACCCGACCCGATGCACCCGCCGGCCGTGGTCGCAAGCTGGTCG